>JBDKFE010000127.1:0-13129 GCA_039798885.1 Pseudomonadota bacterium
TCATCACATGGTCGATCCCCAGCACATACATCGCCAACCGCTCCAACCCATAGGTCAGCTCGCCCGAGACGGGGCGGCAGTCATGCCCGCCCACCTGCTGGAAATAGGTGAACTGGCTCACCTCCATCCCGTCGCACCAGACCTCCCAGCCCAGACCCCATGCGCCCAGCGTGGGGGATTCCCAGTCATCCTCAACAAAGCGGATGTCATGCAGCATCGGGTCCAGCCCGATCGCCCGCAGCGACCCCAGATACAACTCTTGCAGGTCCGGCGGCGACGGTTTGATGATCACCTGATACTGATAGTAATGCTGCAACCGGTTCGGGTTCTCGCCATAGCGCCCGTCCGTGGGGCGGCGCGACGGCTGCACATAGGCCGCCGCCCAAGGCTTCGTGCCCAGCGACCGCAGCGTCGTGGCCGGGTGGAACGTCCCCGCCCCCACCTCCATGTCATAAGGCTGCAACACCGCGCAGCCTTTGGACGCCCAATAGCCCTGCAGACGCAGGATGATCTCCTGAAAGCTCCGGGGAAGCGTCACATCTTCGGCCATGTCGGGGACCCCTTGAAAACCGCCCCCTCCATAGGCAAGAGGCGCACAGGGGTCAATCCTTGCAGGACCGCCAAGCAGCGGGCGGACACAGCCGCGCGAGCATGTCGGTTTTCCGGGTGCATCCCGCATCCGCTCTGCTAGGCTTCGCCGCCAATGAATGGGAACTGACCTGATGCTTCGTTTCGTGCTTGCGATCATTGGCCTGTCGCTGGGCTTGCACCTTGCCACGCCCACCGCCGCACAGGCGCAGGATGTCTGGATCCAGATCGAAGCCAAACCCTCCCGGACCGATGCGGAAGACCGCGCCCGCGCATGGACCGCAATGTTCGACGACGTACAGGGCTATGTCGCGAATTCCGGCTGGCATGTCATCACCCTTGGCCCCTTTTCCCGCGCCACAGCCGAAGCCCGCCTCGCCGAACTCCTGCGCGAGAACCTGATCCCCGCCGACAGCTTCGTCGCCGACGGCAGCACCTACCGCGAAAGCTTCTGGCCCGTGGCGGCCCCGCAAGAAGAAACCGCCCCCGACCTCGCCCTGACGCCCAACGCGGAAGCGCTGCCCGAAGCCGTCACCGAAGCGCCAGCCCTGCCCGATGAAACCCCCGATCAGGCACGCCAGACAGAATCCCTCCTCACGCAGGAAGAACGCGAACTGATCCAGACCGCATTGCAGTGGTTTGGCCATTACAGCAGCACCGTGGACGGTGCCTTCGGTCGCGGCACCCGCGCCTCGATGACCGCATGGCAGGAATCGATGGGCTACGAACCCACCGGCATCCTGACCACGCTCCAGCGCAACACCCTCGTTGCGAATTACCAGGCCGAAAGATCCACCCTAGGCCTGCAAACCGTGACCGAGGCCGAGTCAGGCATCGAACTGACCCTTCCCACCGCGCTGGTGCAATTCGACCATTACGAACCGCCCTTCGTCCACTTCACGGCGAAGGACGGCTCTGACGCCTTGCGGATCACGCTGATTTCGCAGCCGGGCGACCAATCCTCGCTCTACGAACTCTATGACACGCTCCAGACGCTGGCGATCATGCCGCCCGAGGGCCCGCGCGAACGGGGCGAAGGCAGCTTCACCCTGCGCGGCGACAGCCCGACCCAGTCTTCGCAGGCCTATGCGGAACTTTCGCGCGGGCTGATCAAGGGCTGGATCGTGACGTGGAACCCGTCCGCGCAACAGCCCATCGACCGCATCCTCTCGACCGTTTCGGCCACCTTCCGGGGCGTGGGTGACCGCGCGCTTGACCCCGGCATCGTGCCGATGGACGGGGCCACGAAATCCGGCCTTCTTGCGGGTCTGGAAGTTCGCACGCCCCGCCTTAACCGCTCGGGCTTCTTCATCGACGCCACGGGCCGCGTGCTGACCACCGCCGATGCCGTCGCCCAATGCGGGCGCATCACCCTCGACACCCTGACCGAGGCGACTGTCACCGCGACCGATGCCGCCAACGGCCTTGCCGTGCTGACCCCCGCCACCCCGCTTTCCCCCCCGGCCTTTGCCGAATTCCAGCTTTCCCCCGACCGCATCGGCGCCGAATTGGCCGTGTCGGGCTACAGCTACGGCGATGCGCTGCCCGCCCCGGTCCTGACCTTCGGCACCCTCGCCGCGACCGAAGGGCTGGACGGCCAGCAGGGCCTCAAGCGCCTCGCCCTCACCGCGCTCCCGGGCGATGTGGGCGGGCCGGTGGTCGATTCAACCGGCGCGGTGCTGGGCATCCTCCTGCCCCCGTCGGATGACAAGACGCGCCTCCTGCCCGAAGGCGTCAGTTTCGCCGCCGCAGGCACCACCATCGCCGCTGCCCTTCAGGCGCAGGGGATCACCCTGACCCAATCCGCCCGCCAAGGCGCGCTGCCGCCCGAAGACCTTGCCAAAGCCGCCGCCGGGATGACCGTTCTCGTTTCCTGCTGGGACTGACCCAACCCGTAATGCGCCCCGGCACAGTGGGGCATTCCCTGCCCAAGCGCGGCAGCCGCAGCACGCATCACACAGGCGAGAAGGCGCGGAACGATCCCACCCCGCCCCGGCACCTTTATCGGCAAACAGTCAACAGAAAGCCCAATTACGTATTTTACGTAATTTCAAGACCGCCAGAAGCTTGGCAATACCAGCACGAAGATGGCCAGCAGACCCAGCCGCCCCAGCAGCATGCACAGCGTCATGATCCACTTCGCCGCATCGTTGAAATCGACAAAGGTTCCCGTCCGCTCTACCAGCGGGCCGAAGCCGTAGCCGATATTGCCCAGCGCCGTCCAAACCGCGAACAGCGACGACACCGTATCCACCCCTGTCAGCGTCATGGCGACGGTCATCACCCCCAAGGTCAGGACATAGCCGCTGACATACAGGATCAGCGCGTCCAGCACGTCCTGATCCACCGTCCGCCCCTCATATTTCACGGGCGCCACCCGGCCCGGCAGGATGATCCGCCGCACCTGCTGCACCAGCGCCGCCCACACAAGCTGCACCCGGAACACCGTCAGCCCCGCCGCGCTGGACCCCGAACAGGCCCCGATCACCCCGATCAGAAAGGCCACAACCAGCATGTAACCGCCCCAGACCGGGAAAGACCCCGAAAAGAACCCAGTCGACGACATGATCGAGGTCAGGTTGAACAGGCTTTCGCGGAAGACATCCTCGAACTCCATATCCGATGTCCACCACCGCCAAAGGGTCACCGTCGCCACCGCCAGCCCCAGCACCTTCACATAGGCGCGCAACTGGCTGTCCCGCCACAACGGGCGCGGATCGCCGTTCACCAACTGCACATAGCGGACATAAGGCAGCGACCCAAGGAACATGAACAGCGCCCCGAAATACTCCCCCGCGCCCACATATTCGTTGAAACTCGCATCACGCGGCGAAAAGCCCCCCGTGGCAATGGCCGCCATCGCATGGACCGACGCATCCAGCGCATTCATCCCGATGGCGGCAAAGGTCAGCGCCGCGATCACGATCAGCCCCAGATAGACCCCGACCAGCGCTTTTGCCAAATCCGCCGCCCGCGGGACCGCCTTGCCAAAGGTGTCAAAGCCTTCGGTGCGGAAAAACTGCATGCCCCCCACCCGCATCACCGGCAGGAAGATCATCGCGACAAAGGCGATCCCCAACCCGCCGAACGCGTTCAGCAGCCCGCGCCACCAGTTCATGCCTGCGGGCATTTCGTCCAGCCCGTAGATCACCGTCGCCCCCGTGGTGGTGATCCCCGACACCGCCTCGAAATAGGCTTCGGTAAAATTCAACTGCGGCACGCCCAGCATGAAGGGCAGCGCCCCGAAGGCGGGCACCCCGAACCAGATGACGGCGGTCAAAAGATAGGCCTGCCGGATATCGAAGGCACGGCGCAACCCGTTCTCCGTGGCCAGCGCCACCAGCCCCCCCACGCCCCCGGTCATCAGCGCCGAAAAGAACAGGGGCATCCAGTTGGGATCACCCAGATACCAATCCACAACAGCAGGGATAAGCATCAGGATCGCCAGAACGATCAGGATGCGCCCGAAGACATAGGCAATGGGCCGGAAATCAACCATGGTGGGCGCAGTGCTACAGTCCCGCGCGGCACCCGGTCAACGAAATCATCCGACGTGGAACAGGGTCGAGAACAGGCGCGGGTCCAGACTGTCCTGCGCGAAGGTCGGACCCTCGGTCAGCACGGACACCGCGTCATGGCTGTGCAGGCTTTCCTGATGGCTTGCCACGATGCGGAAATCCCCGATGCGCCCGTCGCCCTTCAGCGCCTGACAGAAGGACCGCGCCGCGTCCTCGACGAAGATGGGGTTTGCTGCGTTCAACTCGGCAAAGGCCTGCTCATCCTCGCGCTTGACCATGACCTGCGTCTCGGTCGGCACCGCCTCGCGCGCCAGTTCGATCAAGTCTTCGAACCACAGGCACTTGCCGGGCTTCACCTCCACCGAAATCCGCGCCACCGACCGCTGCGAATGCGGCGTCGCCAATTGCCCGCGCGTGCGGCGGGCATGTTCGCTCAATTCCAGCGAACAGGGGCAGGTGGACGAATAGACAAAGTCCAGATGCATGATCTTCTTGCGCACGCCCGCCACGTCCACCAGTTCCAGCGCGATGTCGTAATACTGCCAGCCCGACAGGCCCGACCGCAGCGACGACACCTTCACCGGAAAGGAAAACCGCATCTGGATGCGCGCATCAAAGCTTTCCAGATCGCGCTTGTAATCCTCCAGCGCGTGCTCGATCACGGCAAAGCTGAAGTCGCGTTCGGCATGGGCATAGAAGGACCGCATGATGCGGCTCATGTTGATGCCCTTCTTTTCGGCCTCAAGGCTGACTGTCCCGGTGACCGACGTCTCCAGCATCACCTCGCCCGCATCGCGGGTACGATAGCGGATCGGCAGGCGGAAGTTGGAAATCCCCACATGCTGGATCACCGCCTTCTCGCCCCGGATCAGGCTGGCAGGTCCGTTCTGCAGGTCCGGCAGCGTGTCCTTATAGGCGGCATCCGCCACGAATTCGACCGGATAGACCCGGCTCAGCGCCGGATAACCCTCACCCGGAAGCAGATACGCGACCGCAGACTCCAACCCCGCAATCTCGGCATCCGAGGCTTTTCCGGCCCAGCGCCGCAGCACCGCCAGTGCCGCCGCCGCCTCTTCGCGAGAGGGCTGAAGGTCGATGTCGGGGGTATGGATGTTCATGGTCTTGCCTTTCGGTTCGGGCAGCCCGTGGGGCCACCGTCAATGTCAGCAGGGTATACGCAGCCCCGGGTCTTCCGGATCACTCGGCCACAGGAATGCCTCCTGCGACAGATGGTCAATATAGTGTGTCCGGCATCACATGGGAATGACACCGGACGCACAGATCAAAGCTGAATCCGACATTGCTTCGACGTCGGGGGTCACTCTTTCTCTATCGTTCCACGATCCGTGTGCGCCCCCACGCCAATTTTCTCTGACAGAGCGCAACCGTTCGATACTACGGCAAGCAAGAGGACGACGATTTTAAGGATCCTGACGGATTTTCTGTACATAAGCAGCTCCCGTAACCGAACTGAGGAGTGCCTATGCAAGAGTAAGCGCTGCCCAGCTCGCAAACAGCCCTTCATCGCTGAGGGCATATGCCAACCAGGCTAGGTGCGTATGAGCCGCCCTTTTCCCGCAAATCAGACTGAAATGATAGCAGGCGCCAGGCCGATTCTCAATCTATTCAGGCCAATCCGCTCTTGCGGCCTTCCATTCTTGGCAGCTTCGGGGAAGCAAGTCAGGCCTGCCCCAGCGCCTGCCGCAGATCGGCGATCAGGTCGCCCGCATCCTCCAGCCCGACCGACAGCCGGATCAGCCCCGGCGTGATGCCCAAGGCGTCCTTCTGCTCCTGCGGCAGGCGCTGATGCGTCGTGGTCGCCGGATGGGTCGCGATCGTCTTGGCATCGCCCAGATTGTTGGAAATCTTGGCAATCTCTAGCGCGTTCATGAAGCGGAATGCCGCCTCCTTCCCGCCCTTGACCTCGAACGTGACCAGCGTCCCGCCCGACCCCATCTGCGCCATGGCCAAGCCGTGCTGCGGATGCGACGCCAGCCCCGGATAGATGACCTTGGACACCCGGTCATCCCCCTCCAACGCCTGCGCCAGCTGCAGCGCGGCATCCGCCATCGCGCGGCAGCGCAAATCCAGCGTCGCCATCCCGTTCAGATGCATCCAAGCCGTGAAGGGGCTCATCGACCCGCCCGTATGCTTCATGTAGGGCTCAAGAACCTTCCTGATCCATTCCTTCGACCCGCAGACCACACCGCCCAGCGCGCGGCCCTGCCCGTCGATATGCTTGGTCGTGGAATAGACGATGACATCCGCCCCCTGCTCCACCGCGCGCGAAAAGATCGGCGTGGCGAACACGTTGTCCACGATCACCACCGCGCCCACCGCATGCGCGATCTCCGACACCGCGCGGATATCCACCAGTTCCAGCGTCGGGTTCGACATCGACTCGAAGAACACCGCCTTCGTCCCCGGCACCACTGCGCGCCGCCACTGGTCCAGATCGGCCCCGTCCACAAAGGTCACCTTCACGCCATAGCGCGTCAGAACCTCCTCCAGAATGTAAAGGCATGACCCGAACAGCGCGCGGGACGACACCACATGATCCCCCGCCCGCAGCATCGAGGTCAGCGCCCCGTTCACCGCCGCCATGCCCGAGGCCGTGGCAAAGGCATCCTCCGTCCCCTCCAGCCCCGCGATCCGCTCTTCGAACATCCGCGTGGTGGGGTTGCCATAGCGGGCATAGATGAACTCATCCTCGCCCGCCTTGACAAAACGCGCCTCCGCGCTTTCGGCGCTGTCATAGGCGAAGCCCTGCGTCAGAAAGATCGCCTCCGCCATCTCGCCATACTGGCTGCGGCGGCTTCCCTCATGCACCAGCTTTGTGCGCGTCTTCCAGTCGGTCATCGTCTGCGGCCCCCGGCCAAGAAAAAGCCCCGGCAAACCCAGAGGTGCCGGGGCGAAATCCCCTCACCTCTTTAGCGGCTTGTTTAACGTGGCCCGCAATCCGGTAACAAAGCGCCACATCCGCCCGATACGCCCGCCAAGGCCAAAGGTCAACGCCTCCCCCGCATCCGCGCACAGGGGTGTGGCGCATTTTCCGCCTTGTCGATCCTGCCCCGACCCGCAAGATCAGCGGCAATAGGAACAGGAGTCCCCATGACCGCCCCCATCCAGCTTCACTATTGGCCCACGCCGAACGGGAAAAAGATCACCATCGCGCTTGAAGAGATGGGCCTTCCCTATGACGTCCACTACGTCAACATCGGCGCAGGCGACCAGTTCAAGCCTGACTTCCTTGCCATCGCGCCCAACAACCGCATGCCCGCCATCGTGGACCCCGATGGACCCGACGGCCAACCCATATCGATCTTCGAATCCGGCGCGATCCTGCAATATCTTACCCGCAAGACGGGCAAGTTCGGCGGCTCTACCCCCCGTGAACAGGCCGCCGTGGAACAGTGGCTGATGTGGCAGATGGGCGGCGTCGGTCCGATGGCGGGACAGGCGCATCACTTCTTGAAATACGCCCCCTCCATGGACCCGCCCCACGACCTGCCCTATGCCAAGGACCGCTACCGCCGCGAAGTGGGCCGCCTTTACGGCGTACTCGACCGGCAACTGGCCAAGACCCGCTACGCCGCTGGCGATTTCCTCTCCATCGCCGATTTCGCCATCTGGCCTTGGGCGATGGGCTGGCAGGGGCAGGAACAGACGCTGGACGACAAGCCCCATTTCAAGCGCTGGCTTGATGAGTTGGCCGCCCGCCCCGCCTTTGTGGCGGGTGCTGCGGTGGGGATGGAACGGCGCAGCGACGCGGCGACGGATAAGAAGGCGCAGGAAATCCTGTTCAAGCGCTGATCCATCGGACGGCGCAACGATAGGGTGGCGGCCGCACCGCGGGGTGGTCGCACGTCTACGTGCGGCCGCCCCGGGGGGGCGGTGCGGCCGCCGCCCGTGGCTTTGGGCCACGGGCGATGACCAACCGCCGCGCTTTTCCGCTCAAGGTAAAGCTCACGGACCACTCCAACCGAATTCCCTTGCTATCTGCCCAGAAAAGGCGCAGGCCGTTTGAGCTTTCTTCTTCTTTCGACCTTCTGTCTCCCCTCGGGCTTCAGTCGCGACCTTGATGACTAAGCCAAGCCACCGCAGTTCCGCGGGTGGCACTTCGACACAGGAGACATCACGATGGCCAACGGCACCGTGAAATGGTTCAACGCCACCAAAGGCTTCGGCTTCATCGCCCCCGAGGGTGGCCAGAAGGACGTGTTCGTCCACATCACCGCGCTGGAACGCGCCGGCATCCGCGCCCTGAACGACGGTCAGGCTGTGACCTTCGATCTGGAGCGTGACCGCAACGGCCGCGAATCCGCGACGAACCTCGCTCTGGCATAATCGCCACGGCACAAGATGCGGAAAGGGCGGCCTTCGGGCCGCCCTTTTTCATTCGCAGGGCTGAAAACCACCAGACGTCAGCGTCGAACCTTCACGCAACGCGACGGTGGCGGCCACCCCGTGGGGGCGGTGCGGCCGCCATCCGGTCCTTTGGGGCCCGGGTGATGACCGACCGTCCCACTAAAGACGCGCAAAGCCCCCCCCTGTTCTCAATCCTTGGCAAACGGCAGCACCATCGCCACCCCGTCCAGCCCCGGCCCGAACCCATGCGGAACAACCCCCGTCACGTGAAACCCGAACGTCTTGTAGAACCCGCAGGTCTTCTGCGACGTCTCCAGCCGCACCCCGCGCATTCCCGGCATCTGCCGTGCCAGCGCCAGACGCGCCACCAGCAAGCGCCGCCCCAGCCCCGCATGCTGCAATGCCCGCGCGACCATGCCCCAATCCAACGTCACCCAACCGGATGACCCGGCACTCAGCCCACCAGCGGCGACCACAACCCCATCCAGTTCCAAAACCAGATAGGCCGCAGCAGGCCCCTCTTTCAGAAAGGCGACAAACTCCGCCCTTTCCGCGGCAGCAAAGAACTCCGGCACATTGCCGTCAAACAAATCAAGGCAGGATCCGAAATCAGACGGCGCATAAGGCCGAATGCTTACATCCGGCTCCCCTCTCACTCGCCCTTATCCTCCTCAACCCCATACCGGCTCAACACGCCCCCCTGCGTCATAAAGAACAGGAACAGCGCCGCCGTCAGGCCGAATGTCTTGAAATTCACCCAAGCCTCGGTCGACATCAGCCGCCACACGACTTCATTCGCCACCGCCAGCCCAAAGAAGAACGCACACAGCCGCCGCGTCAGGATCATCCACCCCTCCGCCTGCAAGGGCAGCGCCTCCTCCATCACCGCGCGCAGAAAGCTTTGCCCGCGCAACAGGCCGAAGCCCAGCACACCCCCGAACAGCAAATAGATCATCGTCGGCTTCATCTTGAAGAACCGCTCGTCATTCAGCCAGACCGACAAGCCCCCGAACAGCACCACCAGCACGACGGTGGCGATCTGCATCTTCGACAGCTTCCCCGTCAGCCACCAAAGAATGCCCGTCGTCAGCACCATCAGCGGAATGAACAGCGCCGTCACGACGATGAACCCGTCATATTCCGTCCCGCCAATCGTAAAGACCTGATCCTTCAGCTTCACATATCCGGCAAAGAACAGGGCAATCGGCCCCAGTTCCAGCGCCAGCTTCACCCCCGAATGCAGCTTCCGTTCCGACATCTTCACCCCGCCCATTCCATCACCACGGCACCCGCCGCGATCAACCCCATCAAGGCGGCACGCACCGCGCCCACCTTCTCGCCCAGAACCCACCAACCGATCAAGGCGGCAAAGACCGTCGATGTCTCGCGCAGCACCGCCGCCTCGCCCACCTTGTCCAGCCGCGTCGCCAGCATGATCGACCCGAAAGAGGCATAGGCGACGAACGCCCCCACCACCCCCCGCCGGACCAAAGGCACCGCCTCGGCCCCCGTCAACCGCACCAGCCGCCGCGCCATCAGCACGGGAAACAGCACCCCGTCGATCATGAAGAACCACGCAAGAAAGGTGAATGGGTCCGCCGTCGCCCGGATGCCATAAGCGTCATAGGTGGTGTAAAGCGCGACGAAAGCCCCCGTCACCACCGCCAGACCCAGCGCGGGCATCAGCGTCTCGCGGTCCACCTCCACATGGCGCAGGTTCCACGCCGCCAGACCGAAAATGCCCGCCATCAGCACGCCCACCCCCGCCCATTGGCCGGGCGCGTAGTGCTCGCCGAACACGATCCCCGCCCCGATCACCGCAAAGAACGGCCCCGTGCCCCGCACCACCGGATAGACCACCGTAAAGGCCCCCCGGTCATAGGCCATTGCCTGCAACAGCTTGTAGGCGGCATGGATGACGAAGGCCCCGGCAAAGATCGCCCACATATGCGGCTCGGGCCACGGCACCACGAAAAGCGCAAATGGCACCGCGATCACCCCATAACACAGGTCAATGACCGCCCGCGACATCCACGGATCATGCCGCCCTTTCTGCAACGCCCCAAACAGCGCATGCAGCACGGCGGCCAACAGGGCCAGCGCCAGCGCCAGATCCCGCCCCGCCGCCGTCCCTTCCAGCGCAACCAGCCAGCCGCTCACTCCTGCCCGACCAGCGCCTTGGCAAAATCCTCGGGATCAAAGGGCGCAAGGTCGTCAATCTGCTCGCCCACGCCAATCGCATGGATGGGCAACCCAAAGCGATCCGCCAAAGCCACCAGCACGCCGCCCTTGGCCGTGCCGTCCAGCTTGGTCATCACCAGCCCCGTCACATCCGCGATCTTGCGGAAAATCTCGACCTGAGACAGCGCATTCTGCCCCGTCGTCGCATCCAGCACCAACAGCGTGTTATGCGGTGCCGTCGCATCCACCTTGCGGATCACGCGGACGATCTTGGCCAATTCCTCCATCAGATCGGCGCGGTTCTGCAACCGCCCCGCCGTGTCGATCAGCAACAGGTCCGCCCCCTGCTCCTGCGCCTTCGTCAGCGCCTCAAAGGCCAACGAGGCCGGGTCCGACCCCTCGGGTGCCGTCAACACCGGAACCCCCGCCCGCTGCCCCCAAATCTGCAACTGCTCCACCGCCGCCGCGCGGAACGTGTCGCCTGCCGCGATCACCACCGACTTCCCCGCCGCCTTGAACTGGGATGCAAGCTTTCCGATGGTCGTCGTCTTGCCCGACCCGTTCACCCCCACGACCAGCACGACCTGTGGCCGCTTGGGATAAATCGGCAAGGGCCGAGCCACGGGCTCCATGATCCGCGCCACCTCGCCCGACAAGGCCGCCTTCAACTCGCGCGTGGAAACCCGCTTGCCGAACCGCCCCTCGGCGATGTTGGCCGTGACGCGCACCGCCGTCTCCACGCCCATATCGGCTTGGATCAGCACCTCCTCGAGGCTCTCCAGCATCGCATCATCCACCAACCGCCGCGGCTCATCGACCGCACCGCCCCCGAAGATGCGCCCCAGCAGGCCGGGCTTCGCGCCCCCCACCTCTGGCTCTGCGACCCGAGCGGCCGGAACGGCGGCAGGCGATGCGTCCGCCGTCCCGCCCTCGTCGGCGACAAGCGCCTCCAGCCCCTCGCCGATCTTGTCGGAAGACCGAAACATCCGGTCGCGCAGTTTCTTGAAGAAGGACATGCCGCCCCTTTCCGCCAATGGCCTTGCTGTGACCTAATCCCTAACGCGGGTGAACGGAAGCGGGGGCAGGATTTTCTGGCGAAAATCCTGCCCCACGACGTTTCTGCGAAACGTCCCCAGCCCCGAAGCCCCGATCCTTCGCAGAAGGATCACCCACAAGATTTTTCGCCAGAAAAATCTTGCCCCGCCCCGCCCCCCGGATGCTACCTTTCCTTTTGTCATGAGTATCCGCGCCCCCCTTTCCACCGTCGCCTTCGCTGCCGCCACCCTTGCCCCCCTTGCCTGCCTCGCCCTCGGCGCGATTCTGGGTGGCCTATGGCTCTGGGCCGCGCTCGCCTATCTCTGGCTCCTCTCCCTTGCCCTCGACCAACTCCTGCCGCTGGTCGAAACCGACGCCCCCGACAGTGCCGAATTCCCCGCCGCCGATGTGCTCTTGATCGCGCTCGGCGCAGCCACCCTCGCCCTGCCGCCCCTCGCCATAGCGGGGGCCACCTCCCCCAGCCTGTCCCTGCCCGAAAAGGCGGCCCTGCTCTTTTCTACCGGCCTCTGGCTTGGCCAGATCGCCCACCCCGCTGCCCATGAACTCATCCACCGCAGCGACCGCCGCCGCGTCACATTGGGCATCGCGGCCTATGCGTGGATGCTGATGGGCCACCACGCCTCCTCACACCGCCTCGTGCATCACCGATACGTCGCCACCTCTCGCGACCCTGCCTCGGCCCCGAAAGGCAGGGGCTTTTGGCGCTACCTGCCCCGCGCGGCATGGGGCGGCTTCACCGAAGGCCTTCGCGCCGAAAACGCGCTGCGCGCCCGCAGCGCCCGCGGCCTGCACCCCTACGCCGCCTACGCCCTGCTCTCTGCCACGGCACTGGTCACGGCCCTCCTCCTCGCCGGCCCGCAGGGCGTGGCGCTGTGGCTTTTGCTTGCCGCCCATGCCCAGATCCAGATCCACCTGTCGGACTACGTCCAACACTACGGCCTCACCCGCGCCACCGGACCGGATGGCAAACCCGAACCCGTGACCGCCCGCCATTCCTGGAACAGCGCGCATTGGTTCACCTCCGCCCTCCTTTTGAACGCGCCGCGCCATTCCGACCACCACAGCCACCCCAACCGCCCCTACCCCGCGCTCCGCCTGCCGGATGACGCGCCCCGCCTGCCCTGGCCGCTGCCCCTCGCCGCCACCATCGCCCTCATCCCGCCGCTTTGGCGCAGGCTCATGATCCCCCATCTCGCACGACTTAACCACCCCGACACGCAGGCTTGACTGGCCAACGCGCCCCGCCTCTGGCATGGTCTGCCCGAACAACGGACCCCAGAATGCACAGCAGAATGCACCGCGCCGCCGCCCTGCTCATCGTCGCAGCGCTTGCCCTTCCCGCCCGCGCGCAAGACGCGACACCCGTCGCCGACGCGCCCCTGACCGGCGCGGAATTCGACGCCTATGCCACCGGCAAG
>JBDKFE010000128.1:0-9056 GCA_039798885.1 Pseudomonadota bacterium
ATCCCACCTGCGTTGGACGCGCCCGCCCCTACTACGAGGGCCGCAGCCACAACCGCTACTGTTTTGATCTTTACCATTTTCTCTTGCTCCTCCCGGGACCGTCCCCACGATCCGCTTTCCGTGTGACGGTAAGACCGGGCGGAAATTGGGTCAATTCGTGACGCAACGTCACGCGTTTGTGACCGGTTTCACTGTTGCAGGTTTGCGCGTTTCGGATCGCAGGTTGATCCAGTTGCCAAGGAAAATGATCGCCGCGCCAAGGATCACCAGCGGATCGAACGGCTCTTGATAGACCATCACGCCCACCACCGTGATGACGGGCAGGCGGACGAAATCGATGGGCACCACCGTGCTTGCCGGGGCGAGCGACAGCGCCGTCGTCAGGCACAGATGGGCGAGCAGGCCGCAAAAGCCGATCAGGGCAAGCCACGGCAGGGTGGCGGCGGTGGGCAGGTGGATCGTGCCGTCCCAGCCTGCCGTGATGAGGCCCAGCGCGCCTTGCATCAGCGTCAGCCAGAACAGGATGGAGACGATGCTTTCCCCGCGCGTCAGGCGTTTTGTCATCAGCGTCGTGGCGGCAAAGCAGATGGCGGACCCTGCGGCGGCGAGGACGCCGGGGTCGAGCGCGGTGAAATCGGGGCGGGCGACGATCCAGATGCCCGCAAAGCCCATGGCGGCGGCGTTGAGTTTCGTGCGCGTCAGCCGTTCGCCCAGCACGAGGGGCGAGAGCAGGATCACCCAGATGGGCGAGGTGAATTCAAGGGCGAAGACCTGTGCCAAGGGGATCATGGTCAGCGACCAGAACCACAGGTTCTGACCCGAAAAATGGAACAGATTCCGCACGATATGCTGGCCCATCCGGTCGCGCCGCACCTCGTGCAGGCGATGCAGCGCCCCGGCCACGCCCAGCACGATGAGGAAGCCCACGACCGAGCGCCACATCATGATTTCGAACGTGTCATGCACGTCGGCGACGGCACGGCCTGCGATGGCCATGGCGGTGAAGGAAAAAATCGCCCCGGACATCCAGAGCGCGGCGGCGAGGGGGCGGTTCGGGGCGGTGGTCATGATGGGGCGACAGTCGGCCCCTGCGCGGGGAAAGTCCAGCCCCCGGCGCGGGGGTCAGTCGCGGCGGCGGCGATCGATCACGACCAGCCAGAGCGTGGCGAAGGGCAGAGAGAGAAAAAGCAGCGGCACCACGAATTTCCGGGAGCCGATGTAGAGCAGGATCAGCGTCGCCATGCCAACGAAGAGCAGGAAGAGGAGCGGCGCCGCATGGGACGAGCTTTCTGTCGTAGCGGGGCGTTCGGTCGGGGGCGGGGTCTGACCTTCGATCGTGCGTCCCTGGCTGTCCTGCATATCCGTAGCCTCTGTCCGCGCTGTGTCGGTATCCGGTTTGCTTCGCTTGCCTAGCACCAAAAGGTGGCGTGAATTCAAGGGTGCACCGGCTGCACTGTCCAAAAGATAGCGACACCGCGCCCTTGAGACGGCAAAGGGCGGACCGGATGGATGCGATCTTAGCCTGAGGGAAGGACGATGGCGCGAATCTCTCCGCGGCGGGCAGGGGCGGCGATGGCGGCGGCGGCTTCGGACAGGGGCAGGGTGCGCGAGATAAGGGGGGTGACCTTGATCGTGCCGCCCGCGATCATGGCTGCGGCGCGGGCTTGGGTGAAGGGGTTGATGAAGGAGGAGAGGACCTGCACCTCGCGGAAGAGGAGGTCGAAGGGTTCGATCTGCACCTTTTGCCCCGCAGGCAGGACGCCGAGGATCACCACCCGCCCGCCAGAGCGGGTGAGGCGGGGGGCCATTTCGACCGTCTCGACCACGCCTGCACATTCGATGACGAGGTCGGCCCCATCGGGCCAGATGTGGCGGGCCTCGTCTTCGGTGGCGGCAGAGAGGGCCGCGCCGGTGCGCCGCCCCAGCGCCTGTTTGTCGGGGGAGCGGGTGAGCAGCATCACCTCGGCCCCGGCAAGCGCGCAGAGTTGCAGCGCGAGCATGCCGATGACGCCGCCGCCAAGGATCAGGACCCGTTCGCCCGCGACGGGGGCCCCCATGTCGATGCCGTGGATCGTGCAGGCGAGGGGTTCGCAAAAGGCGCCGTGGAGCGGGTCGAGGTCGGCAGGCAGGATATGGGCCTTGTGCGCGGGGAAGGCGCAGTATTCGGCAAAGCCGCCGTCGCGGTGGATGCCGGTGGCCACGTTGTTCAGGCAGAGGTTCACGCGGCCCCGCTGGCAATTGGCGCAGGTGCCGCACCATGTGTTCGGGTCGCAGGTGACGCGGGTGCCTTCGGGGATCGTGACGCCTTCGCCGCAGCCCATGACGATGCCTGCGAATTCGTGGCCCAGCGTGAGGGGCGGTTTGGATGGAAACTCGCCATGCAGCAGGTGGCGGTCGGTGCCGCAGATGCCGCAGGATTCGACCCTGACCAGCACCTCGCCGGGGGCGGGGGTGGGGATCGGCACGTCCTCGGTGCGGATGTCGTTCAGGCCAAGAAGTCGCGTCGCCAGCATGTCGGGTCCTCCCACCCGCCACTTCAGGGCAGAAGGCGGGGGTCCGTCAATCCCGCAACTCTTCGACACGGAAATCCCGCAGGATGCTTCGCGTCGCGGCGAACCATGCGCTGTCGCGGGTGCGGGCCTGATGGGCGTCGAAGGCGGGGCGGTCGCGGAAGCTTTCGGTGACGTCGAAGATCAGGGGGTCGTCGGTATCGTCGATGCGGAAGGAAAGGCAGCCGGGTTCGGCGCGGGTCGCCGCCTCATGTCCGGCGCGGTGGAGGAGGACGGCGGCGCGTTCCTCTTCACTCATGCAGACAAGGCGGCCAGACAGGCGGATCATTCCAGTTCGATCGTCCCCGGCGGTTTGGAGGTGCAGTCGTAGAAGACGCGGTTGACGCCCTGCACTTCGTTGATGATGCGGGTGGCGGTTTCGCCAAGGAAGTCGTGGGTGAAGGGGTAGTAATCCGCCGTCATCCCATCGACCGAGGTGACCGCCCGTAGCGCCAGTGCATAATCATAGGTGCGCCCGTCGCCCATCACGCCCACGGTCCGCATGGGCAGGATGGCGGCGAAGGCTTGCCAAATTTCGTCATACAGGCCGTGCTTGCGGATCTGGTCGATATAGACGGCATCGGCGCGGCGCAGGATATCCAGCTTTTCGCGGGTGATTTCACCCGGACAGCGGATGGCGAGGCCGGGGCCGGGGAAGGGGTGGCGGCCGATGAAAGCATCGGGCAGGCCCAGTTCGCGGCCAAGGGCGCGGACTTCGTCTTTGAAAAGCTCGCGCAGGGGTTCGACGAGCTTCATCCCCATCTTTTCCGGCAGCCCGCCCACGTTGTGATGCGACTTGATCGTGACGGAAGGCCCGCCCGAGAAGGAGACGCTTTCGATCACGTCGGGATAGAGCGTGCCTTGGGCCAGGAAAGTCGCGCCGCCGACGGATTTGGCGTGTTTTTCGAAGACTTCGATGAAAAGGCGACCGATGGTTTTGCGTTTCACCTCGGGGTCCGAGATGCCTTCGAGCGCGCCGAGGAAAAGGTCGCTTTCATCGGCATGGATCAGCGGCATGTTGTAGTGGTCGCGGAACATGGTGACGACCTGTTCCGCCTCTCCCAGCCGAAGAAGGCCGTGGTCGACGAAGACGCAGGTGAGTTGGTCGCCGATGGCTTCGTGGATCAGGACGGCAGCGACGGAGCTGTCGACGCCGCCCGAGAGGCCGCAGATGACCTTTTGGTCGCCGACCTGTTCGCGGATCTTGCCGATCGCCTCTTCACGATAGGCGCCCATCGTCCAGTCGCCCTTGAAGCCCGCGAGTTTGACGAAATTCTCGTAGAGTTTCGCGCCCTTGGGGGTGTGATGCACTTCGGGGTGGAACTGGACGGCGTAGAAATGGCGTTCGGGATTGGCGGTGATGGCGAAGGGCGCGTTGGGCGAGGTGCCGAGGACGTGGAAGCCCGGCGCGATTTCCGAGACGTGGTCGCCGTGGGACATCCAGACCTGTTCGCGCCCGCCATGGCCATCATCCGTGTCGAACCAGCCGGAGAGGATCGGGTGGGTGGTGGCGGTGGGCGTCACGTAAGCGCGGCCGAATTCGGCGGTGCCGTGGCCGCGTTCCACCTTGCCGCCCAAGCAGTGCATCATAACCTGCTGGCCGTAGCAGATGCCAAGGATCGGGACGCCCATGTCGAACACGCCCGCAGGCGGCATCGGCGCGCCTTCGGCAAAGACCGAGGCCGGGCCGCCCGAGAAGATCACCGCCTTGGGGGCGAAGGCGCGCAGGAAAGCGTCGTCCACTTTGTTGAAGGGGTGGATCTCGCAATAGACGCGCAACTCGCGCAGGCGACGTGCGATCAGCTGCGTCACCTGACTGCCGAAGTCGATGATCAGGAGGCGGTCGTGGGCGGTGTGGGGCATGTGCTGGGTCATGCGCCCGCGTAGCCTTTGCCGCCTGATTTCGCAAGGGGCCAAGGGCGGCGCAGCCGGGGGTTTCACACCCCCGGACCCCCGTGGGATATTTGAGAACGGAAAATGGCAGAGGTCGCTGGCGAAACAGGCGCATGTCGTTTTTGCGCGTCAAGCGCCGCATTCATCCGGCGCGGGCGGCGGCTTTGGGCGCATAAGGGCGAAAAATGCACGCCCCCAGCGGGCGGCGGGAGCCTATGGAGATGACGATGAGCGACACCGATCTTGCAGTGGCCGGGGCAGGGCGCAGGGCGCGGGGCGGCGGCGGGTCGGCGCGGCGGGCAGAGCGGACGGCGGTCAGCCTGGACACCGCGAAGTTCATCCAGCGCAACATCCCGAATTTCGAGATCCTGAACGAAGAGGCGCTCGAGATCATCGAATGGAATGCCGAGACGGTGCTGGAAGAGATCGGCGTGAATTTCGTCGAAAATCCCGGGGCGTTGCAGCTGTGGAAGGATGCGGGCGCGGATGTGAGGGGCGAGCGGGTGCGAATCCCGCGCGGATTGGCGCGCAAGCTTTGCGCCAGTGCGCCGTCGTCCTTTACGCAGCACGCGCGCAATCCGGCGCGCAACGTCGATATCGGGGGCAAGTCGCTGGTGCTGGCCCCGGTTTATGGCCCGCCCTTCGTGCGCGACATGGAAGGTGGTCGCCGCTATGCGACGATCGCGGATTTCCAGAACTTCGTGAAGCTGGGCTATATGTCCAAGTGGCTGCACCATTCGGGCGGCACGGTCTGCGAGCCGACGGATGTTGCGGTGAACAAGCGGCATCTGGATATGCTGCATGCCCATATGGTGCTTTCGGACAAGCCCTATATGGGGTCGGTCACGGAACCCAGCCGCGCGGCGGATTCGGTGGAGATGTCGAAGCTGCTGTTCGGGTCGGATTTCGTGGACCAGAACACAGTGATGACCAGCCTGATCAACATCAACAGCCCGCTGACATTCGACGGGATCATGATGGGCGCGCTGGAGGTCTATGCGAAGGCCAATCAGGCGGCGATCATCTCTCCCTTCATCGTGGGGGGCGCGATGGCGCCGGTGACGGTGGCGGGGACATTGACGCAGGTGTTGGCCGAGGTGCTGGCGGGCGTGGCCTATAGCCAGTTGGTCCGCAAGGGCGCGCCGGTGATCTTTGGGGCCTTCGTGACGTCGATCGACATGAATTCGGGCGCGCCGACCTTTGGGACGCCGGAGGCTGCGCATATCACCTATGGCGCGGGGCAGTTGGCGCGGCGGATGAACCTGCCCTACCGGTCGGGCGGGTCTTTCTGCGGGTCGAAACTGCCGGATGCACAGGCGGCCTATGAGACGGCGAACAGCCTGAACATGGCGCTGCTGGCGGGTGTGAACTTCATGCTGCATGCCTGCGGCTGGCTGGAAGGGGGGCTTGTCTCCTCTTATGAGAAATTCGTGATGGATGCCGATCAGTTGGGCACGCTGCACCATCTGGCGCAGGGCATCATCATGGACACGAACGGGCAGGGGATGGATGCCATCCGCGAGGTGGGGCCGGGTGGTCATTACCTTGGCTGCGAGCATACGCAGGCGAATTTCAAATCGGCCTTCTGGCGGTCGGACCTGCTGGACTACAAGCCTTTCGAGACGTGGGCCGAGGAAGGCAGCCGCGACACGATGCAACTGGCGAATGAGCGGGTGAAGAAGCAGTTGAACGATTATCAGCAGCCCGCGCTGGATGAGGGTATCCGCGAGGCGCTGGATGAATATGTGGCCAAGAAGAAGGCGTCGATGCCCGACGCCTTTATCTGATCGGTCCGGCCGCAGGTTTTTGAAGGCCCGCCCGTCAGGGGCGGGCCTTTGTCATTGCCGACGCAGCATCCGTTCGGCAAGCAGCGCGATCAAAAGCTCGACATGGCGGGTACAGGACCAGTTCGGGTCTGCGTTGCGGCGCTGGTCTTCGGCCTGTGACTCTATCTCT
This sequence comes from Pseudomonadota bacterium, assembly GCA_039798885.1. GTDB lineage: Bacteria > Pseudomonadota > Alphaproteobacteria > Rhodobacterales > Rhodobacteraceae > Paragemmobacter. The sequence goes on from JBDKFE010000128.1 coordinate 6,399, forward strand.
TCCAGAAGCGAAAGGATGTCGCCGGTCTGTCCGCGCAGAAGGCGCGGCAGGTCGCGGTCGCGGCGGTAATCGACAAGCCCGTGTCGGGCCGCCGACATGAGCAGGCGTGGCCGCCGCTGGGGGGGGGCGCGATCTTGCGCGGCGGGGCAGTCGGCACGAAGGGCGGGGGCGGCGGGCATGGCACTCTCCACGAACAGGTCGGGCTACAGGCTAGACGCCGCGCAGGGGCCGTTGCGTGTGTAAGGCAGTCAGCGCACGGCGCTGTCTAACTTTGTTGACAGTTTGTGGACAAAGCTGGGTTTCCGGGCGCTTCGTTAACCAATCGGTAACCAAAACACGCTTGGGTTGTATTGCCGATACTGGACATGAGACGCGCGGAAAGGAAAGAGCCATGCAACATTCGACGATCCCGCCCGCATTGCAGCATTTGCCCGACTGGCTTCCGGTTGCGGTGCGGCATTACCTCGACCATACGGCCAGTGGCACGGCGCTGCGCGCGCTTGCGCGGCGTGACGGTGTGTCACCCTCTACCGTCCTGCGCCAAGTCCGGCTGTGCGAGCAGCGCCGCGACGATCCGCTGGTCGATGCGGCCTTCGAGGCGCTGCGGCAGGCAGCGGGATCGTCCTCAGACCCAGAGGACGCCATGACCGCCCCAACCCGCCCCGACGCCTTGCCCACCGATCCCGCCACATTGGCCGCCGAAGCGCGGCGCGTGTTGCGCCGCCTTGCCGAGCCGGGGGCGGTGATGGCCGTTTCGTCCGACATGCCGCGCGCTGTGGTACTGCGGGACGGGGCGGGCGGGGCGCAGACGCGGCTTTGCACGCTGGCGCGCAGCATCGCGCAGGCCTTCGCGGTGAACGACTGGATCGCGGCGGCGGGCCCTGCCCAACCGGGCGCGCGGCTGGTGGCCTATCGCATCACGGCGGCGGGCCGCGCCGCGCTGCGCCGCCTGCTGACCGAAGAGGACATGCGCGCAGGCGGCGTGCGCGAGGCGCAGTTCATCTTTGCCGAACAGCACCGCGACATGACCGAGCGCGAGATGGGCACGGAAGAGGGGCGGCAGCGCCTGCGCGTGAATGCCAGCGAAAGCCCCGTCTCGGCCCTTGGGCGGAAGCTGGACAAGGACGGGAAGCCCTATCTGTCGCATGATCTGGTGAAGGTGGCCGAACGCCTGCGCGAGGATTTCGAGTTGGCGCAGATGGGGCCACGGGTGGCGCAGAATTGGGAGAGGTTCCTGACCGGCGGGGATCGCGGCGCTTTCGGCAGCGACAGCGGCGTGGCAGATGGTCCGCGTGCGGCCCGTGATCGCGTGGCCGAGGCGTTGCGCGACCTTGGCCCCGGTCTGGGGGATGTCGCGCTGCGGGTCTGCTGCTTTCTGGAAGGGGTGGAGGCGGCAGAACGTCGGCTGGGATGGGCGGCGCGGTCGGGCAAGATCGTGCTGCGGATCGCGCTGCAACGGCTGAAGCGGCATTATGACGACAAGGTGGGGCGGACACGGATCGGTTGAGGCGGGGCCTCAACTGGCAAGGCCACCCGCGACGATGAAGACCGACAGTCCGCCAAGCCAGAGGGCCGCGACACGGCGCAGCAAGGGCGGGACGGTCGCCCCGTCCTTGCCCGCAGGCAGGCAGACGCCGAGGAAGGCCCAGAAGGCCGCGACTGCGACGATGCAGAGCATGAGCAGCCCGAAGGCCGCGCCCGTTGCCCCGGCGGCGGGCAGAAGGACAAGTCCCATGATCAGCCCCTTGGGGTTCAGGCACGTGGTCACGGCGAGACGTCGCGCCGTGACCATCGCACCCGTATCGGCCTGCGGGGCGCTGCGCCACATGGCGAAGGCGAGGTAGAGCACCCAAGCCCCCGCCGCCACCGCGACCACGGGGCGGAGCGCGGCCATCTGGTCGGCCAGCGCATGCGACAGCAGTGCCAGCGGCACGATCACCGAAAGATATGCTGCCAGTTCCACGGGAATCAGCGCAAGCGCGCGCAGAGGGCCGCGTTCTGCCCCCGCGAGCAGCATCAGCGTATTGGTCGGCCCCGGTGTCAGCAAAAGCACCATCAGCGCCAGTGTCAGTTCCGCCATCGTCATTGCCGCGATTCCCGTTTCCGTCCTGTGCCCCTTATGCCCGTGTCGTGCAATCCCGTGCATGACATGCATCAAATCCCCTACCACGCCAGCCTTGCGCGCCGCGCATGGCACCGCGTCACCCTGCGGCGTTGCGATTGTCGAGACGAGGGCGTATTTCCTGTGCACCGTCCGGAGGGAGGATGATCCGTTGCGCGACCTGAAACTGCCCGACCAGCGCCACCCCGAAAAGGCGCATCGCCCGGACAACGAACAGCCGAAGAAACCGGCATGGATCCGCGTGAAGGCCCCGACATCGGAAGGCTATAAGAAGACGCGCGACATCCTAAAGGAAAAGAAGCTCGTCACCGTCTGCGAAGAGGCGGGCTGCCCGAATGTCGGCGAATGCTGGTCGCAGGGCCATGCCACCATGATGATCATGGGCGAGATTTGCACCCGTTGCTGCACCTTCTGTAACGTCGCGACGGGAAAGCCGCAGGCGCTGGATGCCTTTGAACCCGGCCGTGTGGCCCATGCGGTGGAACAGTTGGGCCTGAAGCATGTGGTCATCACCTCGGTCGACCGGGACGATCTGG
>JBDKFE010000129.1:0-13595 GCA_039798885.1 Pseudomonadota bacterium
TGCGGCGATGACCCATCCGCATCCGGTGTGCCAAGCGGCCTCTGCCGCCTTCGCCGCCGCAATCGCGGCAGGCGTCGCTGGGGCCAACAGCCCGGCCATGTGGTCCGAGGCTTATGCCCATGCGGGCGACGATGCAGGTGGCGCGGAAATCCGTCAGGCGCTCTTGGAGGCGCGCGACGGACTGCCGCCGGATTTCACGCGCAATCAGGGTTGGGTCCTGACCGCCTTCGGGAATGCCTTTCACCGCCTGTGGCGCGAACAGGAGTTTGCCGCAGCTCTGACGGAAACGGTGATGTCCGGCGGCGACACCGACACCAACGCCGCGATCTGCGGCGCGCTGCTCGGTGCCGCCTATGGGCGCGACGCCATCCCGCTCGCGTGGCGGTCGCAAGTGCTGGGCTGTCGGGCTGTTCGGGGAGCCGGAGTGGTGCATCCTCGACCGGCGACCTACTGGGCCGATGATGCGATGGAGTTGGCAGAGGCCTTAATCGAAAAACTCTAAGTGCAGGAGCGTTCTTTTTTAGTTCTTGTGGGGTCGATAGGTCTTCGACCTCGCAAGTTTCTGAATGAGCGCTCTATCCAAACGAAAAGGTCGGCGGTTTCTGCTTCTGCATAGCGTAGCAATCAAGCGCAAACTTTATGGCGGGCATTATGGCGGGTAGAAACTGCCGCGCACAAAAAACGTAAATTTTACAATGCCATAATCGGAATTTTGGAGGCGGGTACCGGAATCGAACCGGTCTTCACGGATTTGCAATCCGCTGCGTAACCTCTCCGCCAACCCGCCGAGAGCAGGCACGACCTATACGACCCGCGCCCGTAGCGCAAGACCGCGACGTCGGAAAATCATCGCAGCGCCTCTGGCCCGCCTGCCGTGGATGTGCAGGCAAGGGCCCGTCCGGTTTTGCAGAGGTCAGGTCCAGTCCAGCACGACCTTGCCCGACATCCCGGATTTCATCGCCATGAACCCGTCGCGAAAATCGTCCACCTTGAAACGATGGGTGATGACCTTCCGCACGTCCAGCCCGTTCTCCAGCATGGCGATCATCTTGTACCACGTCTCAAAGATCTCGCGCCCATAGACGCCCTTGATCGTGATGGCCTTGAACACGATCCGGCTCCAATCCACCGGCGACTTGCCCGGCGGGATGCCCAGCATGGCGATGCGTCCGCCCATCACCATCGCCTCGACCATCTGGTCCAGCGCGGCCTGACTTCCGCTCATCTCCATGCCGACGTCAAAGCCCTCGGTCATCCGCAGACGGGCCGTCACGTCGGCCAGAGGCTCTTTCGTCACATCGACCGGGGTCACATCCGCCACCTGCGCCGCAAGGTCCAGCCGCGCGGGGTTCACGTCGGTGATCACCACATGCCGCGCGCCCACATGCCGGGCCACGGCGGCGGCCATGATCCCGATGGGACCCGCGCCCGTGATCAGCACATCCTCGCCCACCAGATCAAAGCTCAGCGCCGTATGCACCGCATTGCCAAGGGGATCGAGGATCGCCCCAATCTCGTCATCGATCGCATCCGGCAGGGGCACCACGTTGAAGGCGGGCAGGCGCAGGTATTCCGCAAAGGCCCCCTGTTCGTTCACCCCGATCCCCCGCGTCGCGGGGTCCAGATGGAACTTCCCCGCCCGGCTTTGCCGCGACTGCCGCCCGATCAGATGCCCCTCGCCGGAACAGCGCTGCCCGATGTGCAACCCCTCGACGTTGCGGCCCAGTTCCACGATCTCGCCCGCGAATTCGTGCCCCGTGACAAGTGGCACCGGCACCGTCCGCGCCGCCCACTCGTCCCAGTTCCAGATGTGGATATCCGTCCCGCAGATGCCCGTCTTGCGGATGCGGATCAGCACGTCATCCGGCCCGATCTCGGGCACGGGGCGGCGCTCCATCCACAGCCCCGGCTCTGCCTTGGCCTTCACCAGCGCCTTCATCCCGTTCGTCATGTCAGATCACCCCCACCGCACGGCCCGCCGCCGTGAACGCGTCCAGCGCGAAATCCAGATCGTCCCGCGTCAGCCGCGCATTCATCTGCGTGCGAATGCGCGCCTGCCCCTGTGGCACGACGGGGAAAAAGAACCCCGCCACATGCACCCCCCGCCGCGCCAGATCGGCCGCCATGGCCTGCGCCAGCTTCGCCTCGGCCAGCATCACCGGCACGATCGGATGCTCCCCCGGCAGCAGCCGGAACCCCGCCGACTCCAGCCCGGCCCGCCAGTAGCGCGCATTGTCGAAAAGCTGCGCGCGCAGCCCATCCGCCGCCTCGACGATGTCCAAGGCCGCCAGCGCCGCCCCCACCACCGCAGGCGGCAGCGCGTTCGAGAACAGGTAGGGCCGCGCCCGCTGCCGCAGCAGGTCCACCACCGCCTGCGGACCCGCGATATAGCCGCCCAGCGCCCCGCCCAGCGCCTTGCCCAGCGTGCCGGTCAGGATGTCCACCTCGACCCCGAAATGCGCGGGCGTCCCCCGCCCCTGCGGCCCCATGAACCCTGTCGCATGGCAATCATCCACCATCACCAGCGCGCCGTGGCGCTGCGCCAGCGCCGTGATCTCGGGCAACTTGGCCAGATAGCCATCCATGGAAAAGACGCCATCCGTCGCGACCATGACAAAGCGCGCGCCCTCCTCACGCGCCCTTAACAGCTGCGCCTCAAGATCACCCATGTCCGAATTCGCATAGCGGTACCGCCGCGCCTTGCAGAGCCGGATCCCGTCGATGATGCTCGCATGGTTCAAGGCGTCCGAAATGATTGCATCCTCTGGCCCCAGCAGGGGTTCGAACAGACCGCCATTCGCATCGAAACAGGCGGCAAAGAGGATCGCGTCCTCTTTGCCCAGAAACGCGGCCAACCGCTTTTCCAGCGCGCGATGTATGTCCTGCGTGCCACAGATGAACCGGACGCTCGCCATGCCGAAGCCATGCTCGGCCATCGCCGCCCCGGCCGCCGCGACCAGACGCGGGTCGTCAGCCAGACCCAGATAGTTATTGGCGCAGAGGTTCAGCAGATCGCGCCCGTCCATCCGCACATGGGTTCCCTGTGCGCCGGACATCAGCCGCTCGCGTTTCAAAAGACCGTCGCGTTCGATCCCCGCAAGGAGACCCGTCAGATGATCCAGAAATGCCACGCGATCCGTCATGGTGGAAATCCTCCGTTTTGACGGAATATGCCCCGCCCCATGCATTCCGTCAATATGGCGGAATAGAATCCGTCATCATGGAAACCATGCGCCTCATACTCCGGTTGCAGGGGGGGCGAAGCACTCCTTTAGAACGCTGGAATGCCGTTAACGGTTTCACTATTGTGACAGCCAACGCACTCACACAGGACGCGCCCCCCGTGTACCCCACTTCTGAACCGACCGACCGCGCCGCGCAGACAGGCACGGCCCGTTTCCGCATCGTCCGCCCCGAAGTATCGCAGATCACCTACATCCTGCTCGTCACGCTTTTCATCATGGCGGCGCACAACTTCACCTTCTGGTCCCGCGTCCATGCCATTTTCGACGGCAACCTGCGGCAGATGGCCGGGTGGGGCATCGCGGTCTGGATGCTGACCGTCATTTCGCTTGTCCTCTTTGGCTTCCGCTGGTTCCTCAAACCGATGGCGGCCTTTCTGCTGATCCTCGCCAGCGTGACCTCCTATTTCATGGACACCCTCGGCATCGTCATTGACCGCGAGATGATCCAGAATGCGATGCTCACGACGGTCAACGAATCCAAGCACCTGATGACCGCAGGCTTCTTCCTGCATGTGTTGGTCTGGGGCCTCTTGCCCGCAGCGGCCGCACTTTGGGTCAAGCTGCGCCCGACGACCTTTTTCGGCGATGTCTGGCGCTGGGCCGCGACGCTTGTCGCAGCGGTCGCCATCTTCGCGGCAGCGCTTTACAGCGACTTCAAGGCCTATGCTGCGGTCGCCCGCGAACACAAAGAGGTGCTCTCGTCCTACCAGCCCGGCACCGCCATCGCCGGGGCCGCACGCTACGGCAAGATGATGGTCAAGACGCGCGATGTCGTCGTGGCCCCGCTTGGCCGGGATGCCAAGAAGGGGCCGCTGATCCTCGCGGCGGGCAAGCCCGTGCTGACCGTCGTCTTCGTCGGCGAAACCGCCCGCGCCCAGAACTTCGGTCTGAACGGCTACGCCCGCGACACCACGCCGGAACTGGCCAAGCGCGGGGTGATCAACTTCACCGATGTCCGGTCCTGCGGCACCTCCACCGCCGTCTCCGTGCCCTGCATGATGTCAAACCTGACCCGGGACGGCTATTCCTACGATGCCGGCGTGCGGCAGGAAAACCTGCTCGACGTGCTGCACCATGCCGATGTCGACGTCCTCTGGTGGGACAACAACACCGGCGACCAAGGCACTGCCGTCCGCATGGGCCCCATCCGCCGCATGACGGCCGCCGACGACCCCGAAGCCTGCGCCCAAGGGGAATGCACCGACGCCGTCTTCCTGAAACCGCTTGCACAGCACCTGCCGCAGATCACCCGCGATACCGTGCTGTTCATCCACATGATCGGCAGCCACGGCCCGTCCTACTATCTGCGCTACCCGCCCGAGGCCGAACATTTCGCCCCCGCCTGCCGCACGTCTGAATTCGCCGACTGCACGACGGACGAAATCGTGAACGCCTATGACAACTCGATCCGCTTCACAGATCACGTCATCGCCGCGACCATCGACATGCTCAAGGCGCAGTCCGACGTGATCCCCGCCGTCTTCTTCCTGTCGGACCATGGCGAGTCACTGGGCGAGGATGGGCTCTACCTGCACGCCGCGCCCTATTTCATGGCGCCGGACTGGCAGACGCGGGTGCCCATGCTGTTCTGGTTCTCGGACAGCTACAAGGCGGCCTTCAAGGTCGATCCCGGCTGCCTCCAGTCCCGCAGCGCGCAGCCGCAAAGCCAAGACAACGTCTTCCACAGCGTTCTTGCCCTGATGGACATCCAGACCGAAGTCCGCAACGCGGACCTCGATCTTCTCGCAGGATGTCAGGGTTAGGGAATTCTCAATCCGACACAACGGCAAGGTCCGGCCCCGCCGGACCGCCACCGTTCAGACCTGAAACAACACCGTCCAAACGGCCCAGAGGGCGACCTGACCGACCACGACGGCGGCAAGCAGACGCTGCTCGACCTTGGTGAAGGTCACGATCCGAACGCCTTCCCCGGCCACCCCTCATCCATGCTTGAACCCAAAGGTCCTGCCGGGAAATGCAAGGGTCTTGCGACTGGAACGACGCCTTCCGTTCTGCCTTTCCAGTCACCCGCCCCCGCAGGCAAGGCGTCACACGGCGCATCCGGCCTTCAGCCCCTCGAACACCGCCTCTTCCGCCGTCCGCGGCGCAAGGCAGTCGCCCGCCATGTGCGTCTCGATCCCCATCCGTTCCAGCGCTTCCGACATTGCCTCGACGGGACGATGACCAAGACACAGGACGACCGTGTCGATCCCTTCCACCTCCACTGCCGCACGGCTTGCTGTGTGCTGCAAATAGACCGTATCCCCCGCCGTCCCGAAAAGCCGCGTATAGGGCCGGACGGTGACGCCCAGCCCATGCAACCGCGCCGCCATGTCGTCGCGCACGTAAAGCGGCAGAACCTCGCCGGGATGCAGCCCGTTCACCGCCAGCGTCACCGCAGACCCCGCCCCGGCCAGCGCCTCGGCGATCCCCGGCCCGATCCAGTCGCAGCGCCAATCGGCCACCAGCACCCGCGCGCCCACCTTGACCTCGCCCCGCAACACCTGCCACGCGGTCACGAGGGCGATCTCTCCATCCGTCGGAATCTCGGGCAGGTAAGGTTCTGCCCCGGTGGCAAGGATCACGGCATCCGGCCGCTCCGCCTCTAGCAGGGCCGCATCCACCCGCTGTCCCCGGCGCAGCCGGACCTGCGCCCGTTCCATCTCGCGCATAAGGTTGGTGACGATCCCGCCGAACTCTGCCCGCCGTGGCAGGGCCTGCGCCAGCAGCGCCTGCCCGCCGGGTTGCGCCGCCGCCTCATACAGCGTCACATCATGCCCCCGCCGCGCCGCCGTCACGGCGGCCTTCATCCCGGCAGGCCCGCCGCCCACGACCATGACCCGCTTGCGGACCGGCGCAGGCGACAGATGGCCATAGACCAGTTCCCGCCCCGTTTCGGGCCGCTGGATGCAGGACACGGGCAGGCCCTTGTGGAAATGACCGATGCAGGCCTGATTGCAGCCGATGCAGGCGCGGATGTCGTCCACCGCCCCCCGCGCGGCCTTTACAGGCATCTCTGGGTCCGCGATCAGCGCCCGCGTCATCCCGCAGACATCCGCCCGCCCCGCCGCCAATATGGCCTCTGCCTCTTGCGGCTGGTTGATCCGCCCGGCGACAAATACAGGCACCTTCAACGCGCTGCGGAACGCCCCGGCATCGGGGGCGACGTAGCCGGGCGCATAGGCCATCGGCGGCGCGATATGGACCGCCCCGCCCACGGTCGCGGAACTGCCCGTGGTGACATGGACGTAATCCAGATCCCCCTCCAGCGCGACACAGGCGGCCAGCGCCTCATCCACCGTCAGTCCCGCATCCTCGCGCTCGCCCGCGCTGATCCGCAGGCCCACGACAAAGCCCTCATCCGTCGCCCCCCGCACGGCCCGCAGCACCTCGTGCAGGAAACGCTGCCGCCGCGCCGCGTCCCCGCCCCACGCATCCTCGCGCAGGTTGACCCTTGGGTTCAGGAACTGCGCCGGAAGGTAGCCGTGGCTTGCCACCACCTCCACCCCGTCCAGACCGGCCTGCCACATCCGCCGCGCCGCCGCCGCATAGCCTGCGATCACCTCTTCGACCATCGCGGCATTCATCGCGCGGGGCATGACGTGAAAGCGTTCGTTCGGCACCACGGACGGCGCATAGGCCACGGCCAGCAGACCGTCCGCACTCTCCATGATCTCGCGCCCCGGATGGAAAAGCTGTGAAAAGACCGTGCAGCCTTCGCCGTGCAAGGCCTCGGCCAACCGCCGATAGCCGGGGATGCAATCATCCGTCGTGGCCATCAACAGATGCGACGTGTAGCGCGCGGTTTCGTGGACCCCCGCCACCTGCGTGACGATCAACCCCGCCCCGCCCCGCGCGCGGTCAAGGTGATAGGCGATCAGCGCGTCGTTGACGGTGCCATCCGTGGGCAGCACCGTGTCGTGCCCCGTCGACATGATGCGGTTCCGCAGCCGCGCCGCCCGGATGTGCAGCGGCTGGAACAGATGCGGAAACCGGACTGAACCCGTCATGGCAGACGCTGTGGACGACATGGTTCCCCCCCTTGCGCCCCGCATGAATGTCCCAATCCGCGCCGGATTGCCAGACGGCCCGACCTCTTATGCGCCCGCAGAGGACCCGCGCACCACAAGTTCCACAGGCGTCCGTATCTCGGGCACCGGACGCTCGCCCTCGTTCAGCCAGCGCATCAGTGTCGCTGCCATCTGTTGCCCGAAATGCGCGATCCCGCATTGCACCGATGACAGCGGCGGAAAGCTCTGCGCCGATTCCTCGATGTCGTCGAACCCAACCAGCCGGAAATCCCGCCCGACCACCCGGCCCCGACTGGCAAAGCCGGAAATCACGCCCAGCGCCACCAGATCGTTGAAGCAGACCGCCGCGTCGCAATCCGGCAGATCGATCAACTGATCGGCACATTCCCGGCCAAAAGACCGCGTTGGACGCCCGTGGATCACCAAGGGCTCACGCCCGTGTTCCGCCAGAACCTGCAAATAGCCCGACAGGCGTTCAGCCGTCACCGACCGCCCCTCGACCCCGCCGACAAAGGCCACGCGCCGCGCCCCCATCGCCAGCAGATGCGCCGCCGCCAGCCGTCCGCCCGCCGCATAGTCGGGCGAGGCAAAGGGAAACAGATCGGTCCGTGGACTGACCTTCCGCAGGACCTGCATCGCGGGAACCCCCGCACGCTCCAACTGGCCGAAGGTGGCCTCTTCATCCCCATAAGCGGGCGAGATGATCAGCCCGGACACCCCGTGTTCGATCATCGCGGCGATAGTGCGCGCCTGCAGCGCCGGGTCCTCGTCCGTGTTGGCCACGACCGTCGCATATCCGGCATCGGAAATCGCCATCTGCACGGCCGTCGCGAATTCGGTGAAGAACGGGTTGCGAAGATCGTTGATGACCAGACCCACCAGCCCCACCTGCGCCGAGCGCAAGTTCGCCGCCGCACGGTTGTAGACATAGCCAAGATCGGCCATCGCCTTGCGCACATCCTCGCGCGTCTTGGCGCTGACTGCCGAACTGTTCTGCAAGACAAGGCTCACCGTCGATTTCGACACGCCGGCCGCCCTGGCCACATCGATGATCGTCGGTCTGCCCATCCACCCCTCCTGCATCGGCCTCAGGTTAGCGGTGCCCCTTACGCCGCGGCAAGATCGAACACCAGTATTCCGTCGATCCCACCTTCGGCATGGGCCACCAGTCCGGCGCCAAAGGCCTTGTGCTCTGCATCCTGCTGATAGGCCTCCAGCGCCGCCCAGTCGGCGAAATCGGCCACGAATCCATGCAGATAGCCGCGTTCGATCTGTTCGGGACTTTCGCTGCGCCCCCATGTGGCGGCAAAGCCCAGCCGCGCCGACAGCGGGCCAAGCGGGGCCAGCAGCGCCGCCGCCCGCGCGTCGGTCACCTCCGCGCGAAAGCGGATCAGGACGATGTGGCGGATCATGCGGCCCCCTTGATCATGTCGGCGGCCTTTTCCGCGATCATGATCGTCGCCGCATTGGTGTTGGACGATACCACCTGCGGCATCACCGACGCATCCACCACGCGCAGCCCCGCGATCCCGTTGAAGCGCAGGGTCGGGTCCACCACCGCCCCCGCATCCGCCCCCATCCGGCAGGTGCCTGCCGGGTGATGGTCGGTCTTGGCATGGGCGCAGGCATAGGCGATGTAATCCGCATCCGTCCGCACATCGGGTCCCGGCAGACGCTCGGCCTTTACATAAGGCTTCAGCGCGTCCTGACGCATGATCTCTTGCGCCAGCTTCAGCCCCTTGATCGACATCTCGCGATCATAGGGGTCCTCCCAGTAATTCGGGTCGATCAGCGGCGCGGCCAGCGGATCAGCACTGGCCAGCCGCACCGTCCCGCGCGACCTTGGCCGCAGGAAGGCAGAGTTCAGCGTCACGCCACCCTGCGGCATCGCGGCCACCCCCGCCTCGATCCCCGACCCCAGACCCAGATGGAACTGGATGTCCGGGCTGCGCGCCGCCGGGTCCGCCCACCAAAAGCCCCCCGTCTCGAACAGGCTGGACGCCACGGGACCACTGCGCGTCAGCAGATATTGCAGCCCCGCCACGGCGGACCACAGCGGTTTGGCATAGCGGTCATAGGTATGCGGCCCGCTGCATTCGGCGATGACGAACAGGTCCAAGTGATCGTGGAAATTCGCCCCCACATTCGGCTGATCCAGCACGACCGGAATCCCCAAGCCCCGCAGATGATCCGCAGGCCCGATCCCCGACAGTTGCAGCAGACGCGGCGACCCGATGGCACCCGAGGATAAGATCACCTCGCGCTCGGCCCGCAGCACGCCGTGCCGCGCCAGTTCCACCCCCACCGCGCGGCCCCCTTCGACCACGATCCGCAACACCTGCGCGCCCGTCAGCACCGACAGGTTCGCCCGCTCGCGCTCCACCGGCCCCAGATAGGCCTTCGACGCCGAAGACCGCCGCACGTTCCTTTGCGTCAGTTGGTAATAGCCCACCCCTTCTGGCGTCTCGCTCGTCAGGTCGCGGTTGGTGGGGATGCCCACCTGCCCCGCCGCCGCGAAATAGGCCTCGCAGATGGGCAGCGGTGCCGAAGGACGGCTGACCCCCAAGGGTCCGCCCTGCCCGTGCCAGCGGTTGTCCCACGTGTCATTATCCTCGGCCTTGCGGAAATAGGGCAGCACATCCTCATAGGCCCAGCCCGTGCATCCCGCCTGCCGCCATTCGTCATAGTCCAGCGGATGCCCGCGCGTGTAAATCTGCGCGTTCACCGTAGACCCGCCGCCCAGCACCTTGGCCTGCGTGAACCGTATCTGCATCCCCCCCATGTGCCTTTGCGGCACGGTGTGCCAGCCCCATGACCCGATGCCCTTGGTCATCTTCGCGAAACCCGCCGGGATCGTGTAGAAGGGATGCCAATCCCTCGGCCCCGCCTCCAGCAGCAGGACACGCACGTCCGCATCCTCCGACAGCCGCGCCGCCAGAACCGACCCCGCCGATCCGCCGCCCACGATGATGTAATCCCAGGGCATTCCCGTCTCCTGTCAGGCCGCCGCCAGATGCCGCCCCAGCCGCAGCGCCAGTGCGGCAACGGTCAGGGACGGGTTCACCGCCGCCGAAGTCGGCAGGACAGCGGCATCCGCGATGTAAAGATTGTCCAGATCATGCGCTTTCAGCCGCGCATCCACGACCGACTGCGCGGGGTCCGCCCCCATCCGTGCCGTGCCGCATTGGTGACTGGGCTTCGACTTCGGAAAGCCCTTGGCCAGCACGATGGGCCACCCTGCCCGCCGCATGGCCCCCTTCACCCGCTTCACCAGCAGATCATGCGCCGCGACATTGGTCTTGCGCCAGTCCAGCACGATCCGCCCATCCCGCCACATCACCCGACTGGCCGGATCGGGCAGGTCCTCGGACATGGCCATGATGTGGATGGAATGTTCGGCCAGCCAATGCGCGATGGGCAGCGGCAGCCCGCTTTCCCCCGCAAGGATCGGCCCCGTCACGCGCCCCAGCATCTGGATATTGCCCAAAGGCTCTCCCTTCGGGCCGCCCGTCAGATACCAATCGTTGAACTGGATGGTCTTTTCATACACCGTCCGATTCCGCCGCAGCGGGTTCACCGCGATCATGGCCGTCAGATTGTGGTTCATGAAGTTGCGCCCGACTTGATCGGATCGGTTCGCCAGCCCCGCCGGATGGTCGCCATTGGCCGAAGCCAGCAGCAGCGCCGCCGTCATCACCGCCCCGGCACAAAGGCACACCGTCCCTGCCCGCAGCGTGGCGGGTCCCCGCGGACCCTCCACCTCCACCCCCGTCACGCGTCGCCCCTCGGCCAGCAGGCGCACCACCCGCGTCCCCGTCACCAGCGTCACGTTGGGATGCCGCAACGCCTCGGCCAAGGCGCAGCTTTCCGCATCCGACTTCGCCCCCGTGCTATCGGGGAAAGCGTCCCATGTGGTCGGCGCGCGGGCCAGCCAACGCTCCAGATCGACCCCCAGCGGCAGCGATGACGGATGCAGCCCCTGCGCCGCAAAGGCCCGCCGCAGCGCCGCGATGTCAGGCTCATCCGGTATGGGGGCAAAGGGATAGGGCCGGGAATGCGGCGGCTCGGTCGGATCGCCCGCCACCTCGCCCCGAACGCGATACAACTGCTCGGCGTCAGAATAGAACGGCTCCAATTCGTCATAGGAAATGGGCCAGCCGGGCGTCGTGCCATCGATATGCCGCAAGGGACGGAAATCCTCGGCCCGATAGCGCAGCAGGACCGCCCCGTAGAACTTGGTATTCCCGCCGACAAAGGCATAGTTGCCGGGGTTGAAGGGCCGCCCTTCGGCGTCCAGCCACGTCTCCTTGGGTTTGAAATGCCCCCGCCGAAAGATCGCCGCCGCATCGCGCGCCTCGGGGCTGTCGGGCAACCTTTCGCCGCGTTCCACGATCATCACCCGCCGCCCCGTAGGGGCCAGCGCCGCCGCCAGCGTCGCGCCCCCCATGCCGGAACCGACGATCAGGTAGTCGCAATCCATCAGGGAAGAATCCTTGCTTCCGTGGCCGGATCAAAGGCTACGGCCTTCTCCATATTCACCGCGAAGTCGTAGGATTGCCCCGCAGCAACGGACGCATCCGCCCGCATCCGGGCAATAGCATCGCGCCCGCCCAGCGTCATGGTGACAAAGGTATCAGACCCCGCCGGTTCCGTGACGGTGACGCGGTTCGTCAGGCTCTGGATGTTGCCCGACTTGCGGTCCGCCCCTTCGGGATCGGTGATCGCCTCGGGCCGGATGCCCAGCAGGATCTCCTTCCCCTCCCATGCCACCAGCGAGCCTTGCGAGAAGCGCAGCAGGCGCGGCGCACCCTCGGCATCCGTCACCGCCGCATGCGGCACCCCATCCCGCACCACCACCTTCGCGGGGATGATGTTCATCGCAGGACTTCCCATGAAGGTCGCCACGAACAGGTTGGCCGGCGCGTCGTAGATGTCCTTCGGCGTGCCAAGTTGCTGCACGAACCCCTTGTTCATCACCGCGATGCGCGTGGACAGCGTCATCGCCTCGATCTGGTCATGGGTGACATAGACGATGGTGGTCTTCAGCTTCTGGTGCAGCTTCTTGATCTCGGTCCGCATGTCGACGCGCAGCTTCGCATCAAGGTTCGACAAAGGCTCGTCGAAGAGGAACACATCCGGGTTGCGCACCAGCGCCCGTCCCATCGCCACCCTTTGCCGCTGCCCGCCCGACAACTGCCCCGGCTTGCGGTCCAGAAGGTGGTCGATCTGCAAAAGCTTCGCCACATCCGCCAGCGCCTTTTCCCGCTCGGGCTTGGGCACGCCATGCATTTCCAGCCCGAAGGTCATGTTCTGGCCCACGGTCATGTTGGGGTAAAGCGCGTAGGACTGGAACACCATCGCGATGTTACGCTTGGACGGGTGGACGCCGTTCACGACGCGGCCCTTGATGGCGATTTCGCCCCCCGTGATCCCCTCCAACCCCGCGATCATGTTCAGCAAAGTGGACTTCCCACAGCCGGACGGGCCGACAAGGACGAGGAACTCCCCCTCCTCCACCGCGATATCCACGCGATGCAGGACTTCGACGTTGCCATAGGATTTGGTGACGTTGCGGATGTCGAGAAAGCCCATATGTCACCCCCGGTCGTTCGGTTGGAAGCCAAGAATTTTCGAAAATTCTTGGCACAATTCTTCGAAGAATTTTGCGGTCGTGCCCGTCACCCGCGTCATCCCTTCACGCTCCCCGCCATCAGCCCGCGCACGAAGTAGCGGCCCGCGACGATATAGACGAGGAGGGTGGGCAGCGCGGCAAGGATCGCGCCGGCGAAGTGGACGTTGTATTCCTTCACCCCCGTCGACGACTGGACGAGGTTGTTCAGCGCCACCGTCATCGGCTGCGAGGTGCCGCCGAAAGAGGCCCCGAACAGGAAGTCGTTCCAGATATTGGTGAACTGCCAGATCACAGAAACCACCGCGATGGGGCCGGAGACGGGCAGAAGGATGCGCCAGAATATCTGGAAGAACCCCGCCCCGTCGATCTGCGCGGCGCGGACCAACTCGGTCGGGAAGGCGGCGTAGTAGTTGCGGAAATAAAGCGTGGTGAAGCCGATCCCGTAGACCACATGCACCAGCACCAGCCCCGGCACCGACCCCGCCAGCCCCAGTTTGCCCAAGACCACCGCCATCGGGATCAGCACGATCTGGAACGGGATGAAGCAGGAAAAGAGCATGAGGCCGAAGACCCAAGTATCCCCCCGGAACCGCCACTTCGTCAGCACATAGCCGTTCAGCGCCCCCACGATGGTGGAAATGGCGACGGCAGGCACCACCATCAGGATCGAATTCAGGAAATAGGGCT
>JBDKFE010000130.1:0-26890 GCA_039798885.1 Pseudomonadota bacterium
GTAGGGTTTCTTCGCATAGGGCTTGCGGTCCCCATCCTCACGCGCGGCATAGGGCTTCTTCGCATAGGGCTTGCGCTCGCCCTCCTCGCGCGGGGCGTAGGGCTTGCGCTCGCCATCCGGATGCCACTCGGCCTTGGCTTTCTGCGGCGCGGGGGCGGCTTCGGCCACAGTCGCTGCCCCGTCATCCTCCTCGACGATCCGGGGCGGCTTGCCCGAATAGCTTGGCCGTTCCGCCCGCTCTTCGCGCACCGGCTTTGGCGTCACGCGGCGCTCGGGTCGTTCGGCCCGTTCCGGACGCACCGGCCGCTCTGCCCGCTGGGGCCGCTCTGGCCGCTCCAAAGACGGCTCTCCGTCCAGCCGCTCCATCATCAGGCCCGGCTCGATCTCGACCATCGCGCCAAACCGCCCGGCCACAGCCTCGGCAATCTGCACGAGCGTGAAATCCTGCTGCACCCGGATCGCGCCGATCCCATCCTTGGCGATGCTGCCTGTCTCGCAGATCTTCGGCAGCAACCAGCGCGCCTCGGCCCGCCCGGTATGGCCGACCGACAGGCGATACCAGACCGACGGCCCGAACTCCCCCCGCTCGCGGACGGGCAAAGCGGCAGGCGGCGGCAGGCTGTCCGACAGCACCTCGGGCGCGGACCGCCCCTCGCGCCACAGCCGCACAAAGGCCGCTGCCACCTGCTCGGCCCCGTACCGCGCCAGCAGCGCGACACCCATCTCGCCCTCGTCCCCCGGCGCATCGGCCAAGGCGGGGTGATCCATCAGCCGCGCATCCTCGCGCTCTTGCACCTCATCCGCGCCCGGAGCTTTGCCCCATTCGGCAACGACCTTGGCCCCGGTCAGCAACCGCTGCGCCTTGCGGAACTCTGCCGGCGGCACGATCAGCGCCGACACGCCCTTGCGCCCCGCGCGTCCCGTCCGACCCGACCGGTGCAACAGCGTCTCGGAATTAGACGGCAGGTCCGCATGGACCACCAGCTCCAGCCCCGGCAGGTCGATCCCCCGCGCCGCCACATCCGTCGCGATGCACACCCGCGCGCGGCCATCCCGCAGCGCCTGCAAGGCATGCATCCGCTCTGACTGGCTCAACTCGCCCGACAGCGCCACGGCCTGAAAGCCCCGGTTCTGCATCCGCGCGTAAAGATGGTTCACATTCACCCGCGTCTTGCAGAACACGATGGCCGTCTGCGCCTCGTAAAAGCGCAGCAGGTTGAAGATCGCGTGTTCCTTGTCCCGCGCCTGCACCGACAGCGCACGGTATTCGATATCCACATGCTGCTTCGCCTCGCCCTGCGCCGCGATCCGCAGCGCGTCGCGCTGGAAGGTGGCCGCCAGCTTCTCGATCTCCTTCGGCACGGTGGCCGAGAACATCAGCGTCCGCCGCTCTTCCGCCGCTGCCGCAAGGATGAATTCCAGATCCTCGGCAAAGCCCAGATCCAGCATCTCGTCCGCTTCGTCCAGCACGACCGCCTTCACGCCCGACAGGTCCAGCGACCCGCGCTCGATATGGTCGCGCAGACGGCCCGGCGTGCCCACAACGACATGCGCCCCACGTTCCAGCGCGCGCCGCTCATTGCGGTAATCCATCCCCCCCACGCAAGAGGCCAGCATCGCGCCCGCTTCGGCGTAAAGCCATTCGAACTCGCGCCGCACCTGCAGCGCCAACTCCCGCGTCGGTGCCACGATCAAGGCCAGCGGCTTGTCCGCGAACAAAAGCCGGTCCTGCCCGCCCAGAACATCCGGCGCGATGGCAAGGCCAAAGGCTACCGTCTTGCCCGAACCCGTTTGCGCGGACACCAGCAGGTCCCGCCCGGCCACGCCTTCGGCAAGAACGGCGGTCTGCACGGCCGTCAGGGCGTCATAGCCCTTGGCCGAAAGGGCCGCAGCCAGAGGCGCGGCAATCGTCATATCTGTCATGTCATTTCCTGAAGGGGCGGCACATGCGCCCGTGAAGCACCATACGTCGGCACCTCATTCCCCTTCGCAGGACCGGCCTCCCAAACCGCCGCCTGCCCCGGAATCCTCGGGCCGTGGGGCGGGCATAGGGCAAAACGGCGGGCTTGTATACCCGCCTCAGAATCGCAGGGGCAGGGGCAGGGGCAGGGTCACCCCCATTTGGGCCGCGATGCGCTGCGCCTCCACCCCATGCGCGCGCTGCCCTTCCGTCCCGCGCTGCGTCGCGCGCTGCATTTCGGTCGCGACCTTGGGCAGCAGGCTGCGGGTCATCATCGTCTCGACCGCCTGCAAGACCAGCAGCGGCAGGATAACGACAGGGACAGAAAAAAGGACAAGTCGGAACATCGCAGCCCACGGTCATTTCATTCGACCGGGTATGGTGCACAAAGCATGCCGCGACCGTCCGCTGCGTGCTGACAGTTTGCGGTACAGTTTCCGGCACAGTGTCCGGTACAGCCGTTTCAGCCCCTCCCTTGACCCCGCGCCCCGCCTCGTTACCCTGCGGGCGCCGTTGCACGACTCTCACCTTCCGGAGCGGAACCCTATGACCCAGCGCCTTCACCTCGTCTTCGGCGGCGAGCTTGTGACACCCGAAAAGAACGTCTTCCGCGACGTCAACCAAATCCACATCGTGGGGATGTTTCCGGACTACGCCTCGGCCTTTTCCGCTTGGAAGGCCGAAGCACAGCGCACCGTCGACAACGCCCATATGCGATACTTCATCGCCCATATCCACCGCCTGCGGGACGAAGCGCAGTCCGGGTCCGCCACCGAAGAGCTTGGCGCATAAGTCATTCATGTAAATGGCCTATTCCCTCGGCCTCACGCTTTACAACTTGTCCGGTCGGCGCGATTTGGCGGCGGGCGCGGACCGTCCGCCCCGGCCTGCCGGGCCGCTGGTCTGGCTGCATGCACCGTCGGCCGAACCCGCCCGCGCCCTGCTGGAACTCGCCCGCCGCCTGAACGACGAGGACGGCGTTTCCGTCCTGCTTACCTGCCCTGACCCGCTGCCCGACCGCGACCACGCCCTGGTTCAGCCCCCGCCCCCCGACACCCCGGTCGAAGCGCGCGCCTTCCTTGACCACTGGCGCCCCGAGCTTGCGATCTTCTCGGAAGGCGAACTTCGCCCCGCGCTGCTGCACGAAGCGGTGGAACGTAATTTGCCCCTGATGATGGTTGGCGGCAGAAGTCCTTGTTTCATAAGGGAAAGGGACGGCTGGTATCCCGGCCTGATGCGCGGGCTTTTGGCCCATTTCCGCACGGTGCTGACGGTGGACGATGTCTCGGCCCGCGCCTTTCGCAAAGCGGGTGCCACGCCGTCCGCAGTCGAAGTGACGGGCAAGCTCGAGGAGGAAAGCGCCGCCCTCCCCTATCTTGAAGCGGAACGCGACTCCCTTGCCCGCCAACTTGCCACCCGCCCCGTATGGCTGGCCGCCGCCCTGCCCGAGTCCGAAGAGGCCGCCGTCATCGCGGCCCACCGTGCGGCGCTGCGGCTGGCGCACAGGCTGTTGCTCATCGTGGTGCCGCTGGACCCGGCGCGGGTGGAACCGCTGGCCCAGAGGATGGAAAAGGACGAAGGCTGGACGGTCGCCCTGCGGGCCGACGAACAGGAACCCGACAGCGAAACCGAAGTCTATATTGCTGATTCGATGAACGAATTCGGCCTGTGGTATCGCCTTGCGCCCATCACCTATCTTGGCGGCAGCCTTGCCGGGAACGGCTGCATCCGCGATCCGTTGGAACCTGCCGCGCTTGGCTCTGCCATCCTCTATGGCCCCCGGCCCGGCGCTTATGGCGCCACCTTCGGTCGCCTTGGTGCCGCCCGCGCCGCCCGCGCCGTCGGGTCCGCGACCGACCTTGCCGAAGCTTTGGGTGATCTCCTGTCGCCCGACCGCGCCGCGCGTCTGGCACAGGCGGCATGGGCCGTCGCCTCTGACGGCGCCGAGGTGACCGAGAGGGTGGTGGGCATGATCCGCAAAATCATGGACGGTGAGGCGTGATGCGCCCCCCCGCTTTCTGGTTCACCCCGCCCGACCAGCCCGCGCTTGCCGCGCGCCTTCTGGCACCGCTCGGTGCGATCTATGCCCGCGCAACAGCCCGCCGCCTGCGCGATACTGGGCACCGGGCGGGGATACCCGTCCTCTGCGTCGGCAACCTGAACGCGGGCGGCACGGGCAAGACGCCCACGGTCATCGCCCTGCTGGAACGGCTGTCGGCGCGTGGGATCGTGGTGCATGTCGTCTCGCGCGGGTATGGCGGCAGGCTGGTGGGGCCGGTGAAGGTGGACGAACGGCAGCACAAAGCGGCGGATGTGGGGGACGAGCCGCTGCTCCTTTCGGCCTTTGCGCCCACATGGGTGGCGAAGGACCGCGCCGCCGGGGTCCGCACCGCCGAGGCAGCAGGGGCGCAAGCCGTGATCCTTGACGACGGGTTCCAGAACCCGTCCGTGCAGAAGGACCTGAGCCTGATCGTCGTGGATGCCCAGCGCGGCTTTGGCAACGGGCGCTGCCTTCCTGCGGGACCCCTGCGTGAGCCGGTCGTTGCGGGCATGGCGCGGGCGGACCTTTTGCTGTCCATCGGTGGGCCCGCCGCGCAACAGTCCTTTGCCGCGCAATGGGGTGGCCGGATCGCTGTCCCGCTCCTGACCGGCGCGTTGCAGCCCTTGCAGATGGGGATGGACTGGCAGGGGCTGCGCGTCATCGCCTTTGCCGGGATCGGCAATCCCGACAAGTTCTTCGCCACGCTACAGGCCGAAGGCGCGACACTGATCCGCACCGTCGCGCTGGATGATCACCAACCCCTGAGCGATGCGCTGATGGCCCGGCTGGAGCTGGAGGCGCGCACCATTGGCGCACAACTGGTGACGACCGAAAAGGACGCGGTGCGCCTGCCTGCGGCTTTCCGGCAAAAGGTGCTGACCCTGCCGGTCCGACTGCGGCTCGATGACCCCGCACCCCTTGACGTTGCACTGGCGCGGATCGGCCTTTAACGATCCGTTAACCCTTGCCCAGAACCTCGTCCTGATGCTCGCCCAGTTTCGGCGCGGGACGGTCCAAGGAAAGCTCGGCATCCGAAAAGGTGAAGGGCGACCGAACACCCGGAACGCCGCCAAGGTCCAACTGCATTCCCCGCGCGATCACCTGCGGGTCGGCAAAGACTTCGGACAGGTCGTTGATCGGTCCGGCGGGAACCCCCAGTTCCTCGCAAGCCGCCAGAAGATCAGCCTTTTTCCATGTCGCCGTCACAGCCGTGATTGCCGCCGTCATCGACTCGCGGTTGCGGATGCGGTCGGCATTGGTCAGGTAATCCGGTGCCTCGGCCATGGCATCCAGCCCTAGGATCGTGCAAAGCTTGCGGTATTGCCCATCATTCCCGGTCGCAAGGATGATCCACCCATCCGCGCAATCGAACACGGCATAAGGCGCAAGGTTCGGATGGGCGTTCCCCATCTTCTTCGGGGCTTTGCCGGTGGTCAGGTAGTTCATGTTCTGGTTTGCCATGATCGCCGTGGCGACATCCATCAGCGCCATGTCGATCTGCTGGCCCCTGCCCGTCACCCCGCGCTGCACCAGCGCCGCAAGGATCGCCGTGGCGGCATAGACCCCGGTGAAGACATCCGTCACCGCCACGCCCACCTTCTGCGGCTGGCCGTCCGGTTCGCCCGTCACGGACATCAACCCCGCCATCCCTTGGATGATGAAATCGTATCCGGCGCGATGGGCATAGGGTCCGGTCTGACCGAAACCCGTGATGGAACAGTAGATCAGCCGGGGATTCACCGCCTGCAGCGACGGCCAGTCCAGCCCGTATTTCGACAACCCGCCAACCTTGAAA
This sequence comes from Pseudomonadota bacterium, assembly GCA_039798885.1. Classification (GTDB taxonomy): domain Bacteria; phylum Pseudomonadota; class Alphaproteobacteria; order Rhodobacterales; family Rhodobacteraceae; genus Paragemmobacter. The sequence continues at coordinate 5,797 of JBDKFE010000130.1, forward strand.
TTCTCGATCACCACATCCGCATCCGCGACCAGCCGACGGACGACTTCTTGCCCTTCGGGCGTGCGGAAGTCGCAGGTGATGGACCGCTTGCCCCGGTTCGTCGCATGAAAATAGGCGGCCGAGCGGTCACCGTCGCGGTCGATGAAAGGGGGCCCCCAGCGGCGGGTATCATCACCCTCGGGCGCTTCGACCTTGATCACGTCGGCACCCAGATCGGCCAGTGTCTGACCGGCCCATGGGCCGGCCAGAATCCGTGCAAGTTCAACGACCTTGATGCCTGAAAGCGGCGCGGTCATCTCACTCGGCCAGCTTTTCGTCGAGGATCACCTTCATGTCGTCATAGGACATGTTCGAATGCTTATCGCCATTGATGATGAAGGTCGGCGTGCCTTCGACCCCGTCGGCTTCGAAGTTCGTCTCGAAGTGCTTCACCATCGCTTCCGCCTTGGCACCGTCCTTCAGGCAGGCATCCAGCGCGGCGTCGTCCAGACCGGCGGTCTTGCCGATCGTGCGCAAGTTGCCGACGACGACGTTCGGGTCATCCGACGCGGCCCATTCGCGCTGTTGTTCGAACAGCATGTCCGCGATGCCGAAGTAGCGCATCTCGCCACCACAGCGGGCAACCATTGCGGCCCACAGGCCGTAGCGGTCGAAATAGACCTCGCGATAGGTGAATCGGACTTTGCCGGTGTCGATGTAATCGGCCTTCAGTTTCGGCCAGACGGTTGCGTGGAAATTCGCGCAATGCGGGCAGGTGAAAGAGGCGTATTCGATGATCTCTACCTTCGCGTCGGGCGAACCGAGCGAGAAGTCGGTGATTTCCACGGGTGCCGCAGCATCCGCCGTTGCCTCTTGCGCGCCGGCCGACAGGGGCAGCATCGCGGCGAGGGCGAGAGTGGCGGCGGCGGCGAGTTTCTTCAGCATGACATCTGCCTTTTCATGGTCTGCGTCGGTTTAGGATGTTTTGCGCCAGTGCTTCAAGGGCCGCGCGCAATCCGGGATCTGTGATCGGGGCGGCGGTGTCCCGCGCCTCTTGGACGATTTCGGGGGCCGGGGCGGGGGCGGCTTTCGGTGCTGGGACAAATTCGGCCTGCCCTTCGGCAAAGCCCGTCGCCGCCGTCTGGGTCAGCGTGATGCGCGAGATGGCGGCATAGCCGTAGATGGCGTTCACCTTTTCGACGATCCGGGGAAGCTGCATCTGCACCATCGGCGCATGGGCGGAAGACACCAGCAGGGTCAGCGTCGCACCCATCCCGTCGCGGCTGTAGCCGATTTTGACCGGGCGGGTCATGCGGGCGAGGTCGTCCCCCACCACCTCGGGCCAATGCGTCAGTAGGCGCGCGACGGCAAAGCCCCGGCTTTCCCCGGCATGGCGAATCGGGTCGCGCAGGAATCCCGACGCCGGTTCGAAACCGCGCATCCGGCGGTTCGGGTCAGGCGGGGGAAGCGGGGTGCGCGTCATCTGGTCCTTCCGGGGCTGGCAGCTATTGTAGTGACGGTGCGCGGCGGTGCAAACGCGGCGCTTGGGAAAGGCGTAAAGATTGCGTGACGGAAAGGCGAGCGAACTCTCGGCCCGATTGCTGGATTGGTATGACCGCCACGCGCGGTCCATGCCATGGCGCGTGCCGCCAGAGGAAAAGAAGGCAGGGGTGAGGCCCGATCCCTATCGCGTCTGGCTGTCGGAGGTGATGCTGCAGCAGACGACGGTCGCGGCGGTGCGGGATTATTTCCGCCGTTTCACCGATCGCTGGCCCACCGTGGCCGATCTGGCGGCGGCCGAGGATGCGGCGGTGATGGGGGAATGGGCGGGACTGGGCTACTATGCCCGTGCGCGCAACCTGCTGGCCTGCGCGCGGGCGGTGGCGCGGGATCACGGAGGGGTCTTTCCCGCCACGCGCGATGGGCTTTTGACGCTGCCGGGGATCGGACCCTACACCGCCTCTGCCATAGCGGCGATTGCCCATGACGAAGCGGCCGTTGTGGTCGACGGCAATGTCGAGCGCGTGATGGCGCGGCTTTGGCTGGTAGAGGACCCACTGCCGGGCGCGAAGGCAGAGTTGACGCGGCTGGCCGGGATCCTGACACCGCAGAAACGGCCCGGCGACTATGCGCAGGCCGTGATGGACCTTGGCGCGACGGTCTGCACGCCGCGCAATCCGGCCTGCGGGATCTGTCCGTGGATGGCGGAATGCCAAGCGCGTGCTGCGGGGGTTCAGGCGTCCTTGCCGCGCAAGACGGAAAAGGCGGCAAAGCCGGTGCGGCAGGGCGTTCTGTGGATCGCGCGGCGCGAGGATGGCGCGTGGCTCGTGGAACGTCGGGCAGAACGGGGCCTGCTGGGCGGAATGTTGGGATTTCCGGGGTCGAACTGGGATGGCGCGGGCGGCGATTCCCCGCTGGCGCTTGACTGGCAGGTGATTGGCGACGTGAGGCACACCTTCACGCATTTCCACTTGATCTTGCAGGTGCGTGTCGCCGTGGCCCCGGTCGCCGCCCTGCCCATGCGGGGGGAGTTCTTGCCGCATCACAGGTTCCGGCCCGCAGAATTGCCGACGGTGTTTCGCAAGGGATTCGACCTGGCCACCAGCGTCCTCGCGCCGCCTTGAGCGTTTTCTGGCACGGGTTATGCTGCGGGGGTGACGGTAGGTTCGGGTTTCAAGGATGCAGGGCAATCTAGAGATCGGGAAAGTGACGACGGCGCTTCCGTTCTGGATGTCGCTGGCGCTGGTTCCCATGGCCGTGACCGTGGCCCTTGTGGGGGGCTGGGCGGTCCTGCTGCTGCCGGTTTCGACGTGGTGGCTTTTCACGCTGCTGGATCGCCTGACCGGCAAGCAGGAGGCCAATCCCGATCCGACGATCCCCGAGGCCGCGCTGGGCTGGTATCGAGCGATCACGCTGATCTGGTTTCCGGTCCAGTTCGGGTTGTTATGCTGGCTGCTGTGGTACGTCCCGCGCGCCGAACATCTGTCGGCATGGGAGAAGGCGGGCGTCTTTTTCGGCATGGGCGTGGTTTCGGGGACCATCGGCATCAATTACGCGCACGAGATGATGCACCAGAAATCCCGGCTGGAACGGTGGCTGGCCGACCTGCTGCTTGCCGTCGTGGGCTATAGCCATTTCCGGTCCGAGCATCTGCGGGTCCATCATATCTGGGTCGGCACACCCCGCGATCCGGTGACCGCGCGGTATAATGAAGGGTTCCACCGATTCTTCCCGCGCGTCCTTGTCCAGTGCCACAGGTCGGCATGGACGGCCGAGGCGGCGATGCTGGCGCGCAAGGGGCTGCCGTGGTGGCATCGGTCCAATCCCTATTGGCGCTACGGGGCCTTGCAGGGCGGGGCGGTGCTGCTGGCGTTCGCGCTGGGTGGTTGGGTCGGGGTTGCGCTGTTTGCGGTGCAGGCTGCGGTGGCGGTCTGGCAATTGGAACTGGTCAACTACATCGAACATTACGGGTTGACCCGTCGTTATCTGGGCGACGGGCGATACGAGCATGTTCTGCCGCGCCATTCGTGGAATGCGACCTATCAGGCGTCGAACTGGCTGCTGATCAATCTGCAGCGCCATTCGGACCACCATTACAAACCTGATCGCCGTTTTCCGCTTTTGCAGACCTATGACGAAGATGAGGCGCCACAGTTGCCGCTTGGCTATCCGGTAATGACCATAGCCGCGATGATCCCGCCGCTGTGGAAGCGCGTGATGAACCCGCGTGTAAGGGCATGGCGGCGGCGGTTCTATCCCGACATCGCGGACTGGCACCCCTATAACAAGGGGCTTCACCCCGTGCAGGGGCGTTAGGCGGAACGCCAATCATGCCGCGTTGGGCGAACAGGGATTGAGCGTCGTCGAGGATTTCTTCGCGCCTTTTCAAATCCTTGGGACCGGCGCGAGGCCGCAGAGGCATGCATTCATTCCCGCATGCCCGAATGCATGGGCATCCATCGGGATCAGGCATCGGCCCGGATCGGGCGCAGACGAAAAGACCCCGCCATGCAAGCATGGCGGGGCAGTGGCACCGCGGGCGGACCACGGTGCAGGCGTAACTGGTGATGCGGGATGGATCAGTGGCGGGCGCCGCCCTGATCGGAGTCCATCTCGGCGCGGATCTGCTGGCGCAGGATGTCGATGGGGATCATTTTTCCGTCGCGCTTGAAGTGCCAATAGGTCCAGCCGTTGCACGATGGGGCGCCTTCGTAATGTGCGCCGACCTGATGGATGGAGCCCTTGACGTCATTGCCGATCAGCGTGCCGTCGGCGCGGACCTTTGCCTTGAAGCGGTTGCCGATGGAGAAGAGTTCCTCGCCCGGGCGCAGCATGCCGCGTTCGACGACCTGACCGAAGGGAACGCGCGGTTCGGCGCGTTTCGATCCGGTGATTTCCAGCGCAGAGGCGTCGAATTTGCGGATACGTGCGATGCGGTCGGTGGCGGCCTTGCGATAGGCGGCTTCGCGTTCGATGCCGATGAAGTCGCGGCCCAGCATCTTGGCCACCGCGCCCGTGGTGCCGGTGCCGAAGAAGGGGTCGAGGATCACGTCGCCGGGATTGGTGGTGGCCACGAGGATGCGGTGGAGAAGCGCTTCGGGCTTTTGCGTCGGGTGGGCCTTGTCGCCGTTCTCGTCCTTCAGCCGTTCGTTGCCGGTGCAGAGCGGGATGACCCAGTCGGAGCGCATCTGCACGCCTTCGTTCAGGGCCTTCAACGCTTCGTAGTTGAAGGTGTACTTGGCGGCCTCATCCCGGCTGGCCCAGATCAGGGTTTCGTGGGCGTTCGTCAGGCGCTTGCCCTTGAAGTTGGGCATCGGGTTCGACTTGCGCCAGATGACATCGTTCAGCATCCAGAAGCCCGCGTCCTGAAGCGCGGTGCCGACGCGGAAGATGTTGTGGTAGCTGCCGATCACCCAGATCGCGCCATTGGGTTTCAACAGCCGGCGCGCGGCCTTGAGCCAGTCGCGGGTGAACTGGTCATAGGCGGCGAAGCTGCTGAACTGGTCCCAGTGGTCGTCTACGGCATCGACCTTGGAATTGTCGGGGCGGTGCAGGTCGCCCTTCAGTTGCAGATTGTAGGGGGGGTCCGCGAAGATGAGATCGACGGAGCCTGCGGGCAGGCTGTTCATCACCGCGATGCAATCGCCGTCAAGAATCTGGTTGAGCGGAAGCGGTGCCGCCTCTGCTGCCTTTGATTTCGTCGTCATGTCTGCCTCTGCCGTCGGCGGTTCTGCGCCGTTCTTGTTGCAGACAAACATGAGTCAGGAGTGATTCGCCGTCAAATTCTTTTTTGAATCAATCGGTTACGGAAATTTCTTGATACAAGATATTGTGGACGGGCTTGAAGGAACGCCTATGGTGTGGGGTGATTCCAAAATCTAGAAGCGCCCTTAAATGCGCCGGAGTCGGGTAACCGGCGTTAACATCCCAGCCGTAGCCGGGGTGCTGTTGCGCCAAATCCACCATGATCCGGTCGCGCGTGACCTTTGCCACGATGGAAGCGGCGGCGATGGAGAGGCAAAGCGCGTCGCCTTTCACAATCGCCTCGGCGCTGCAGGCCAGTGCTTTGGGGATCATGTTGCCGTCGATCAAAGCATGGTGCGGTTTCGTTGACAGGCCCTGAACGGCGCGTTCCATGGCAAGGTGGCTGGCGCGGAGGATGTTGAGTTCGTCGATCTCTTGGACCGATGCATGGGCGACAGAGACATCGGCACAGGCAAGGATGGCGTCGAAAAGCGCATCGCGACGGGCCGGGGTAAGGGCCTTGGAGTCGGCAAGGCCTTCGGGGATGCGATGCGGGTCCAAACGGACGGCGGCGGCGGTGACAGGGCCTGCAAGGGGGCCGCGGCCGACCTCGTCCACCCCGACGACGAAGGTGAGGCCGCGGTCGAAGGCGGCCTGTTCGAAGGAGAATGTCGGGGGTCTGGTGGGCGGCATGGTGCAGGGATAGCCCAAGGCCGCGCGGGGGGGAAAGCGAAAAGGACGGGGGTGGGAGCTGCTCACCCTCCCACCCCCGAAGGCGGACGCGACAACAGGCAAGGGACTGCCGCGCCCGAGATGCGGTCCCGTGGTCAGTACTGGGACGCGCTTACCCGGAAGCCCGCATCGCGCAGGCACTGGTCCGAGTAGATGCGGTCGCTCTGCCCGTAGATGCGCGCGCTGCGGGCGCAGTATTGCGGCAGGCGCCACGTGAAGCCCTGCTCGCGCAGGCAGCGTTCGCCGAAGACGGTCGCCGTGCCGGAATTGCCCGAGATTTCGATGGCGCAGGCGGCGGGCACGCGGGCCGCGCGGACGGGCTGCGGCTGCGGCTGCGGCGGATAGGGGGCGTCGGGCAGATAGACGGGCGCGCGGTTGCGGTTCTTGTTCGCCTGATGGGCGATGATGCCGACGACAGCGAGTGCTGCGAGTGCCTTTGCCAGATCACCATTGTCGGCGCGGGCAGGAATGGCGGCGCCTGCGAGAAGGCCCAGCGCGGTGGCGGTTGCCGCCACGATGGCGACAAGGCGGCGGCTTGCGCTGCGGGGGGTGCGGTGGGGGAAGTTCGACGTGATGACCATGGTTTCGGCCAGTGTTTCCGAGCGGTTCATCGGTGCCTCCTGTTGCGTTCGGGGCGTGCCGTGGGGATCGGCACCCTTGATGCAGTCAAGCTGCGGTCGGGGGGGCCGGACAGGCAATAACGCGGGGATGTTATCGGATAGCAGGCCGCATAAACCGGGAAGCGGCGGCATTGTCATTGCCTAGCGCGCGGGGCGGGGGCATGGTGGCGGCATGAACGGAGGTGTTCCGATGACGCGCCTTTTCCTTGCCGCCACCTTGCTGGCGGCCCTAGCCGGGCAGGCTTCTGCCGAGTGTTATGCCGATTACAAGGCAAAGCAGGACGATCCCTTGCGTCTGCATTATGGGGTGGCGCAGGTGAGCGATGCCGCCTGTGCCGGTGGCCCCGGCGCGGCGGAGGGTGAACTGGCTGGACGGCTGGCGGCGGGTGGCTGGACACTGCTGAACGTGCTGTCGGTGTTCGGTCCAGAAGGGCTTGGCGAAAGGAAAGCAAGTGCCGGAGACTATTTCCTCCGCTTCTGAAAGCCTGAAGGCGGGAAACCGCGTCGTTGCAGGCGGGATCGTGGCGATCGTGCTGATCCTGCTGGGGGCGGCGGTGTTCCTGTTCCTGAACCTGCCGGATGCGAATGCCTTCAACGCCAAGGTGGAGCGGCTGTTCGTCGAAAATGACGACCTGACCAGTTTTGCGGACATCAAGCTGCTGGAAATCCTTGCCCAATCGGGGACGGCCTTTTCCGAGGTGCTGGCGAGCTATCGCATGGTGATCTTTGTTCTGCTGGTGTTTTCCACCGCGCTGCTGCTGGCGGCGCTGGTGTTTCTGGTGACGATCATCGCGCTGAACCGGCGGATTTCGGCGATCCAGCGGTCGGGGATTCAGGTGGCGTCCCTGCTGATCAGCCGCGAGGGAAGGGCCGTCTATATCAATGACATGGAGTTCCAGTTGACCGAGGCCGCGCTGGAGACGATGGCCGTATTGGCCGAAGCGCGGATGGATGACGAGGTGCTGACGGGGGCGCAGATCGAGGCGGTGATTTCAGGGCGCAATGAGGCGGATTGCGACGAGGCCGCCGGGGCGACGCGGGTGAAGCGGCTGCGGGATGCGTTGGGCAACCAGTTGGTCAGCGAATTGCTGGTGAAGACGATTGCGCGGCGCGGCTATGTGCTGGCGGTGGGCAAGGACGCGATCCGCATGGTCTAAGTGCCTGCGGACGCTGGATTTACTGGGAGAGATCGGTGAATTCGGCTGTACCGGAAACTGTGCCGGATTCTGTGCTGCAAACTGTACATACGCACGGGGCGGTTTTGGGTTGTTAACCACGCCTTGAGTGATTGGCGAATCGCGGGTGGATACCGGTGCAGGGGGCGTTCCGCCCCCTCGGCGCGGGGCGCGCCTCACCCCCTGAGGGTATTTGGGCCGAGATGAAACGGCAGGGTCAGAGAAAGCCGATCCAGCGTCCGGCAAGGAGGGTTGCCACCCATAGGATCGCGGAGAGGACCGCCATGGCGCGAAGATGCGGCGCGGGCGGGTCGCCGGAGAGGATGCGGGCCCATGCCGGGCTGCGGGTGGCGAGGGCGGCATTCAGGACAGCCGCCGCGAGGAGCAGGAGCTTCAGGCGGAAGGCGGGGTTGGTGAGGTATTCCGCCGGATTGGCGGTGAAGAGGACTGCGCCTGTCAGGGTGGCGAGTGTAAGCCCCGCGAGCGCCGTGCCGCGCAGGAGGGGGGCGATGGCGGGAAGGGGCGTGCGGGGGAAGGCGCCTGCAAGGCGGAGGTCTAGGGGGAGGATCGCGCCGATGAGCAGCGCGATGCCGAGGATATGCGCGGCAGTGACGAGCAGGTAGAGCGTCGCCGATCCGCGCAGGGCGGCCGCGAGGGTGCTGTCGGAAAGCGCGTCGATCATCCGTCGATGCGTTCTGGGTAGACGTCGTAATCCGTGACGGTCAGTCCGGGATAGGGCGGGGCGAGGGAGAGGGTGGCAGCGGCGAGAGTGGAGGCGAGGAGGAGGACGCGGAAGGGGGCGGGTTTCTTCATCTTCGGGGTCCGTGCTGTGGCGCGTCTTTCTGGCAGCTAGGGGCGCTTCGGGGGTGATCCAAGGGGCATCACCGGATGGTGAGGCCAGTGCGGCGTCATTGCGCCGTCACGCGGGGGGCTTACGGGGCTTGCGCAGGGGGGGGTATGTCCCTAAATAGCCGCGCTCTTGTTTCCCTTTGGCCCTTGGGGGGATGCCGCATGATCCAGACACCGTTCTACCTGATCGACCGGGCGAAGCTGGCGCGGAACATGGCCGTCATGGACGAGCTGCGCGAAGGGTCGGGGGCCAAGGTTCTGCTGGCGCTGAAGTGCTTTGCGACTTGGCCGGTGTTCGACCAGATGCGGGAGCATATGGATGGGACGACCTCTTCCAGCCTCTACGAATTGCGGTTGGGGCGCGAGAAGTTCGGCAAGGAGACGCATGCCTATTCCGTGGCATGGCCCGAGCATGAGATCGCGGAAGCGGTGGGTTATGCGGACAAGATCATCTTCAATTCCGTGGGCCAGTTGGAGCGGTTCGACAACCAGTCGGCCAGTATCGCGCGGGGGCTGCGGCTGAACCCGCGGTTTTCGACATCCGGCTTCGATCTGGCCGATCCGGCGCGGCCGTTCAGCCGGTTGGGCGAGTGGGATGCGGGGAAGATCGAGCGGGTGATGGACCGGGTTTCGGGCTTCATGATCCATTACAATTGCGAGAATGCGGATTTCGACCTGTTCGACCGGCAATTGACCCGGATCGAGGAGGAGTTCGGCGGTCTGCTGGCGCGGTTGAAATGGGTGAGCCTTGGCGGGGGTATCCATTTCACGGGCGAAGGCTATCCGGTGGCCAAGCTGGCCGCGCGGCTGCGCGCGTTTTCCGAGCGGTTCGGGGTGCAGGTCTATCTGGAGCCCGGCGAGGCCGCGATCACGGGGGCGGCGTCGCTGGAGGTGACGGTGCTGGACATCCTGAACAACGGGAAGGATCTGGCGATCGTGGATTCCTCGGTCGAGGCGCATATGCTGGATCTGCTGATTTACCGCATTTCCGGGAAGATGGAGGTCGCGGGGGATCACCCCTACATGATCTGCGGGAAATCCTGTCTGGCGGGCGACGTGTTCGGCGAGTTCAGCTTTCCCGCGCCGTTGAACGTGGGCGACCGGCTGAGCATCGCGGATGCCGCCGGTTACACGATGGTCAAGAAGAACTGGTTCAATGGGGTGAAGATGCCGAGCATCGTCATCAAGGAGTTGGACGGGTCGATGACCGTCGCGCGTGAGTTCGGCTATGCCGATTTTGCCGGAAACCTCGGCTAAGTTTGCCGGTTTGTCCGGCCCTTCCTGAAGGAGGCGGTTTTTCCATGAAACGCAACGTGTTGATCATTGGCGCAGGCGGTGTGGCGCAGGTCGTGGCGCATAAATGCGCGCAGAACAATGATCGGCTGGGCGATCTGCATATCGCCAGCCGGACGGTCGGGAAGTGCGAGGCGATCATCGCGTCGGTCCATGCGAAGGGCGCGATGAAGGTGCCCGGTATGTTTGCCGCCCATGCGGTGGATGCGATGGACAGCGCGGCAGTGACGGCGTTGATCCGGCGGCTGGGGGTGGAGATCGTGATCAATGTCGGGTCGTCCTTCGTCAACATGCCCGTGCTGGAGGCCTGTATCGAGGCGGGGGTGGCCTATATGGACACCGCGATCCACGAGGATGCGGGCAAGATTTGCGAGACGCCGCCGTGGTATGGCAACTACGAATGGAAGCGCCGGGAGCGGTGCAAGGCGGCGGGCGTGACGGCCATTCTGGGCGTGGGCTTCGATCCGGGCGTGGTGAACGCTTGGGCGCGGGTGGCGGAGGACGAGTACCTGGACGAGATCACGTCCATCGACATCGTGGACATCAACGCGGGGTCGCACGGGAAGTATTTCGCCACGAATTTCGACCCGGAGATCAATTTCCGCGAGTTCACGGGGACGGTTTATAGCTGGCAAAACGGCGGCTGGCAGTCGAACAGCATGTTCGAGGTGGGCCGCGTCTGGGATATGCCCGTGGTGGGGGAGCAGAAGGCCTATCTGACCGGGCATGACGAGGTGCATTCGCTGTCGGCGCGTTATCCGGGGGCGGATGTGCGGTTCTGGATGGGGTTCGGGGATCACTACATCAACGTGTTCACGGTGCTGAAGAATCTGGGGCTGCTGTCGGAAAAGCCGGTGAAGACGGCAGAGGGTCTGGAGGTCGTGCCGTTGAAGGTGGTGAAGGCGGTGCTGCCCGATCCGGCGTCTTTGGCGCCGGGCTATGCGGGCAAGACCTGTATCGCGACCATCGCGCGGGGGGTGAAGGACGGCAAGCCTGCAGAGGTGATGCTGTATAACGTGGCCGATCATAAGGAAGCTTATGAGGAGGTCGGGTCGCAGGGGATTTCCTATACGGCGGGGGTGCCCCCGGTCGCGGCGGCGCTGTTGGTGGCGGACGGGACTTGGGATGTGGGGACGATGGTGAATGTCGAGGAGTTGGACCCGAAGCCCTTTATGAACCTGTTGAACAGGATGGGGTTGCCGAACCGGGTGAAGGATGCGGCCGGGGATCGCGACCTTGCGTTTTGAAGGGTGGCGGGGTGAACCCCGCCCGATGGCATGGAACGGGGCGCGCCGGGGGGTGCGCCCTTTTTCGTTACAGGGCGAGGTCGAGGTGGAGGGGGTGGTGGTCTGAGGCGGGGTTGGTGTTGTCGGCCCAGACCTTGGTGACCTGTGGGGCAAGGTCGGGGGTCAGGAAGATGTGGTCGAGTTGGCGGAGGCGGGTTTCGCCTGTGATGCGTTTGACGTGGGTGTGAAGGTTCAGGCCTGCGGTGGGGTCGATCAGGCCACCCGCATAGCGTGCGCCGGGGTGGTAGGGGGTTTGGGGGATCAGGGCGCGGTATTCCGCGCTGCCGAGTTCCATGTTGAAATCGCCTGCCCAGATGGTGCGGGTGGGGTTGGGGGGTTCGGCTTCGCCTTCGGTCCAGTTGCGGGAGGGTTCGTCGTCGGTGCCGCTCCACGGTCCGCCTTCGGCTTCGGGGTGGGCGAGCATCTGTTTAAGGAAGGCGATCTGGTCGAGCCGTTCTTCCACGCCGACATGGGCGAGGTGGAGGGAGATGAGTTTCAGGGGGCCAGAGGGGTGGTTGATGACGGCTTCCAGCGCGGCGGCTTGGGTGTTGATGGGGTCGAGCATGCGGCGTTTGGGAAGGGGCCATGTGCGGGACCACAGGATCGGCCAGCGGGAGAGGATCAGGGGACCGAATTGGCGGCGTTTGGTACGTTCACCCGGCAGCGCCATGTCGAAGGCGGGGGCGTAGACCATGTGGTGGTCGGGGAGAAGTTGGGCGAGGATCGCGGGCTGGTCATCGTGGTTGGTGCGGGACCAGTGGCGGTCGACCTCTTGCAGCGCGATGAGGTCGCGGTCGCGGATCGCGTCGGCGATGCGGCGCAGGTCGTAGAGGCCGTCTGAGCCAAAGCCGTATTGGATGTTGTAGGTGGTAAGCTTCATGCGCGCAGGCTAGCCGCGGCGGGCGCTTTCGACCAGTGCGTCGAAGCGGGCTTTGCGGGGGGCAAGGCGTTCGGCCAGCGCTGGGTCGGGGTCGATGGTGCCGCGCATGGGCAGGGGGGCGGCGAGGACATCCGTCGATGCGCCTGCGGCCACGGCGGCAAGGCGGGCGGCACCTGCGGGGCCGCCTATGTCGGAGCGGGCGGGAAGGGCCACGGGTTCGCCGATGGCGGTGGCGATGAGCGTGGTCCAGAGAGTGGAGCGGGTGCCGCCGCCGACGGCGATGAATCGGTGGGGGATGGCACCCACTTCACGCTGGGCGGCGATGCAGTCGGCGAATTGGAAGGCGACGCCTTCCATCGTGGCATAGCCCATCATCGCGCGGTCCACGCCGGGGTGCAGGCCCTCCAGCCGACCTGTTGCCTGCGGACGGTTGGCGGGTGTGCGGATGCCGTTCAGGCAGGGGAGGAAGACGGGGGAGGCATCGGTTTTCTTGGTATCCATCGCCTCGGCCTCGCCTGCCAGGGTGGCGGCGGTGGTGCCAGAGAGGCGGGCGGTCCAGTCCAGCGCGGCGGTGGCAGACATGACGACGCCCATGGAGAGGAAGGTATCGGGCGCGGCATGGGCCGAGGTGAGGATGGCGCGTTGCGGGCCGGGGTGGAAGGTGGCGTCCACGATGCAAGCGACGCCCGAGGTGCCGATGGTCAGCACCGCATCGCCGGGGCGGGCGGCCCCTGCGCCGAGGGTGGAGGCCATGTTGTCGCCTGCGCCTGCGGCGACGGGGATGTTTGGTTTGAGGCCCCAGCGTTGGGCAAGTTGGGGGCGCAGGCCACCTGCGGCGAGCCATGCGGAGGTGACAGGGGGCAGGTGGTCGGGGTTCCAGCCTGCGAGGTCGCAAAGTTCGGTGTCCCATTGGCCCGTGCGGCAGTCCATCAGTTGCGTGCCGCCTGCGTCGGTGGGTTCGGAGGCGACTTCGCCTGTCAGCGCAAGGCGGACGTAATCCTTGGTCAGCAGCAGCATCCGCGCGTCGCGCATCACCTGCGGTTCGTGTTTCTCCAGCCAAAGGAGTTTCGGCGCGGTGATGCCGGGGTCTGGGGTGCCGTTGGTGCGTTGGCCGATGTCAGGGCAGCGGGCCAGAAGTTCGGCACATTCGGCGATGCTGCGCTGGTCGTTCCAGAGGATCGCAGGGCGGAGGGGTTTCTGCGCCTTGTCCAAGAGCAGGGCGCAAAGCATCTGGCCCGACAGGCCGATGGCGGTGACGCCTGACATTTCGCGCGGCGCGGTGGCGGCGAGGCGGTCGAGGCAGGACCAGACGGCGGCGACCCAATCGTCAGCGTCCTGTTCGGACCAGCCGACATGAGGGATCGATACGGCGATGGGCTGGGCGGCATCGGCCAGCACGGTTTCGGCGTCTTGCAGGATGACCGCCTTTACGCCTGAGGTGCCAAGGTCAATGCCGATGGTGAGGGTCATTCGGCCACCAAGGCGCGGGCGGTGGCCTCTTCGGTCACGAAGGTGTTCACAAGGCCGAGGCCAAGGATGGCGCGGCAGACCGCAATCTTGTGCGTGCCACCTGCGGCGAGGATCACGTTGGGGATACGGGTCAGATCGGGGATGCCGATGCCGATGACCTTTTCGTTGATGGGGTGGTCGATGGGGCGGCCTTGCGCGTCGATCACGGTGCCGAGGATGTCGCCTACGCCGCCTGCGCGCTGCAATTCCTCGATCGTGGTGCCGTTGGGAAGCGCGTCGCGCATGAGGAGCGAGCGTTTGGACAGGTCGCCCGCCGCCATGGCGAGGGCATCGACGGCGCGGATGCGTTCGAGGATGTCGCGGAACACGTCGAGTTGCATGATCGTGTCGCGGCTTTCGGCGCTGCCTGCGTAAAGGGGGGCGGTGAAGTAGCTGTGTTGCGCGCCGAGGAGGTCGGCGAGGCGGGTGGTGATTTCGAAACTGTTGAGGTCAGAGCCGCGGGTCAGGCCGCCCATGACAGAGATGACTTCAAGGTCCGGGCGTTCGATGGCGGCAAGGAAGCGGGTCGCGATGTTCAGCGTGCCGCCCCATGACATGCCAAAGCTTTTGACCGCAGGGTCTGCGAGAACTTCGGAGAGCAGGTTGCCCAGCGCCGCCCCGGTGATCGTCTGGACGTCGCTTTCCTGCGCCGGGGCGGGGGCGACGTAGGCCTGCGTCAGGCCGAACTTGGCGCACAGCGCCTGTTCGAGGTCGAAGCAGGCGGCATAGGCGGTGTTGAAGGTGATGCGGACGAGGCCTATGCGATGGGCTTCGGACAGGGCCTTGTTCACGCGCAGGCGGGTGGCGCCGAGTTTTTCGGCGACCTTTTCCTGCGTCAGGCCTTCGACGTAATAGGCCCATGCCACCTGCGCGAGGAAGCGCTGTTCGGCGTCGATCTGGGGCAGTTTCGGGGCGCGCGCCATCCGTTTCCTTTTACTTGACCGCGCCCATCGTCAGGCCGCGCACCAGATGCTTGGACGCGATGAGGGCAAAGATCAACACGGGGATGACGATCAGCGTCGAGGTGGCCATGATCTTTCCGTAAGGCACGTCATAGCCTTCCATGAAGGTGATCGCCATGGCCGGTGCCGTCTTTGCGGCCTTGGGCGCAAGGATGTAGGCAAAGAGCAACTCGTTCCATGAGAAGATAAAGGAGAGGATCGAGGACACCGCCACCCCCGGCATGGCGAGGGGCAGGCAGATGGAGCGGAAGATGCGCCATTGCGAGGCACCTTCCAGCAGCGCGGCCTCGTCCAACTCGCGCGGGATGGAGCGGAACTGGTCGGTGCAGATCCAGATGACGATGGGCAGGGTGAAGGTCAGATACATCAGGATCAGCGCGAGGTGGGTGTCGCGCAGGCCAAGTTCGCGGCTGATGAGGAAGACGGGGAAGGCGAGGACGACGGGCGACACGAAACGGTTGGTGATGAACCAGAACCACAGGTCCTGCTTGCCACGGAATTCAAAGCGGGCCAGCGCATAGGCGGCGGGCGTGCCCAGCACGACGGCAAGGGTCGTGGTGCAGACAGCCACGATGATGGAGTTGATGAGGGAGATGCCGACCTTGTCTTCGAACAGCACCTCCCAGTAGTTCGCCAGCGTGGGGGTGAAGACCCAGACGGGCGGGGATTCAAGGGCTATGACCTGTGTCTTCAGGCTGGTGGTGACCATCCAGTAGAAGGGGAAGATGCAGAAGAGCAGGATCAGCAGCAAGAGCAGCCCTTCGGCCCAGAGGGCGCGGCGTTGGACGGGGGCGGCCATGTCAGTTCACCTCGCGGTAGAAGAAGCGGATGTAGAGGCGGGCGAGGAAGATCGTGAGCGCCAGCATGATGATGGCCTGCGCCGAGGCCATGCCGATGTCGAACTGCCGATTGCCGACGCGTTCGATCAGGACGGCGATGAATTCCGTGGCCGAGCCGGGGCCGCCGCGCGTCATGGTGAAGGGCATGTCGAAGAGTTTCAGCGTGTCGGCGGTCCGCAGGATCAGGACCGCGACCAGAGAGGGGATCAGGAAGGGAAGCTGGACATAGCGCAGGACAAGCCATTGGGATTTCGTCTCTAGCTGCGCGGCTTCTTCGATTTCCGGGGGAACGGTGGACAGTCCCGCCAGCAGGACAAGGGCGACGAAGGGGGTCCACTGCCAGATGTCCCAGATGATGACGGCGATGAAGGCGTTGGTCGGGTCCCCGATGAAGTTGATGGAGTCGATGCCGATCCAGCCGAGCATCTGGTTGATGACGCCGTATTTCTGGTTGAGCATCACCTGCGCCAGAAGGCCGACGACGGCATAGGTCGTGGCCATGGGCAGCACCAGCGAAAGGCGGGTGAGCGTCTTGAAAAAGGTCAGCCCCGGACGGTGCAGGACGATGGCGATCAGCAGGCCCAGCGCGATCTGGATCGGGACAGAGATCAGAAACAGCGTCGCGGTCCGACCCATGGCCTGCCAGAAGACGGGGTCTGACAGGACGGTGATGTAATTGTCGAACCAGACGAAGCGGGTCTGGGCCTGTTTGGTCAGGTTGAAGTCGTGAAGGCTTTTCCAGACCGCATAGAGCAGCGGCGCGATGCCCACGAGGACGAGGGCGGCGACGGCGGGGCCGAGAAAGGCGAGGATCGTCTTTCGGCGCACATGAGCGGTCATTCGGGCAGGTCCTTCCGTTGGAAACCCCGGCCCCTTGCGAGGGCCGGGGAAAGGGGACGCATCCTGTTTAGGGATCAGGTGCGCCGTCCGATGTTATTGGGCAAGCGGCTTCTTGCCATCATAGTAGCCAGCCTCGGCGAGGACGGCTTCCATCTTTTCACCGATGGTCTTGGCACCTTCTTCGATGCTGACTTCACCCAGCATCATCTTGGTGCCCCATTCCTGCACGATTTCCGTGATCGCGGGCCATTCGGCAAAGCGCGGACGGAATTCCGGCACGCCTTCCTGCCACGATTCGACCAGCGCCGGGATGAACTTGAACGTCCCTGCCAGAGCCGGGTCGGCATAGGCCGACTGACGGGCGGGCACGCCGCCCATTTCAAGGTACTGGCCAGCCTTAGCCTTCGACGTCACCCACTGGATGAAGAGCCAGCCTGCGGCCTGTTCGGCCTCATCCGCCTGCGCGGCGACGGCCAGCGAGAAGCCGCCCAGCGCGGGCTTGCGGCCTGCGGGTCCAGTCGGTTCGGGCGCGATCTCGACGCAGTCGGCGACCTTGGAGGTTTCGGGCGAAACGACGGTCGAATAGAAGGCCGACCATTCGGTGATCATCGCCACGTCACCCTGCGCGAAGGCGTTGACGGTTTCGGCGTGGTCATAGGCGACGATGCCTTCGGGCATGAACTTCATCAGGTCCTGACGGAACTGGAGGCCAGCCTGAGATTCAGCCGAGTTCAGGTTGGACTTGAATTCCGCGTTCAGGAAGGACCCGCCAAAGGGCCACAGGAAGCGGGCGAAGCTGTCCGCCGACTGCGTTTCGTTCCGCTTGGACTGGAGCGCGTAGGCATACTTGCCGTCCTTGGTCAGGGCGGGACCGTAGGTGTCCATCACCTCTTGCCACGTGGCCGGGGGTTTGTCGAAACCAGCGGCTTCCAGCATGCAGCGGTTGTAGAACAGAAGGCCCGAGTAGTTGTCGAAGGGCAGGCCGTAGTTCACGCCGTTCCACGACCCGAAGGCATCCAGCACCAGCGGGAAGAAGTCGGCCATGTCCAGTTCGGGATCGGCCAGTTCCGCGTTGTTGATGAAGGTTTCGGACGGGACCAACCAGCCGTTTTCGGCAAAGTTGCCGATCCAGACGAGGTCGATCAGCGCGACGTCGAGGTCGCCGCCAGCGGCGAAGTCGCGGACCTGTTCGCCCAGCGCGTTTTCATAGGGAACGGTGGTGTAGTTCACCTTGATCCCGGTCGCCGCCTCGAATTCCGGCAGCATCTTGATCGCGGCATTGTAGCCCGGACGGTCAAGGAACAGCACCTCGATTTCCGTTCCGGCATAGGGTTTGGCGGCTTCTTCCAGCGACCAGGCATTGGCCTGAGTGCCGAAAGCAAGTGCGGACGCGACCAGCGCCAGCGCACTTACGTGCATCTTGAGCTTCATGTTTACCTCCCAGCGGTTTGAGCGTTTTGGACCGTTGACTTCCATTTGTAACGCCTAGCATATAAATGTATCGCGCAGGCATCCTGTCAACGGGGAAAAATGCGCGGCACGACAGGGAGGATGACGGATGGCCGAGGTGAAGCTGGTCGGGGTGGACAAGTTCTATGGAACGCAACAGGCGTTGCATGGGGTGAGCCTTGATATTGCCGACGGGGAATTCGTCGTTTTCGTGGGGCCGTCGGGCTGCGGAAAATCCACGTTGCTGCGATCCATCGCGGGGCTCGAATCGATCAGCGGCGGGACGGTTGCCATCGGCGGGCGGGACGTGACGGGGCTTGCGCCTTCGGATCGGGACGTGGCGATGGTGTTCCAGTCCTATGCGCTTTATCCGCATATGACGGTGCGCGAAAACATGGATTTCGGGATGAAGATCAATGGCTTCACCCCTGCCGACCGGGAACGGCGGATTGCCGAGGCCGCGCGGGTGTTGCAGTTGGAGCCCTATCTGGACCGCAAGCCGTCGCAATTGTCGGGTGGGCAGCGGCAGCGGGTGGCGATCGGGCGGGCGATCGTGAAGCAGCCAAAGGTGTTCCTGTTTGACGAGCCCCTGTCGAACCTTGACGCCAAGCTGCGGGTGCAGATGCGGGTGGAGCTTGAGGCGCTGCATTCGGAACTGAAGGCCACGATGATCTATGTGACCCATGATCAGGTCGAGGCGATGACGATGGCTGACAAGATCGTGGTGCTGAACGGGGGGCGGATCGAGCAGGTGGGCAGCCCGATGGAGCTGTATCATCACCCGCGCACGGAATTCGTCGCGGGGTTCATCGGCGCGCCCAGCATGAATTTCCTGGACATCCGTTCCGACGGCGGTCGCATCGCCTGCGGAGAGACGGTGATCGGGACAGCCGCACCCGTGCCGGGCGCGGTGCGGCTGGGAATCCGGCCCGAGCATGTGGGGCTGGTCGCCCCCGGCGCGGGCGAGATGGGTGGCAAGGTCGTGCTGCGCGAAACGCTGGGCGGGGATGCCTATCTGTATGTGCGGACGGCGGCGGGACAGTTGGTCGTGCGGGCCGAGGGGGATACCGCGCTGAATCACGGGGCCGAGGTGGGGCTTTCCTTCCCCGCGAATCGCCTGCATTTGTTCGGCGCGGACGGCGTGACGCTGTCTTCGGGGGGCAAGGCGGCATGACGGCAGGTGATCTGATCGCGGCGGCGGTGGCGAAGTCGGCCACGGTGGCCGAGGTACTGGTGGGGCGCGGGGTTCTGGCAGAGGCCGGCGCGCTGTTTCGGCGGCAGTTCGGGGATGGGCCTGCCTGCATCATCGCGGATGAGAACACGTGGAAAGCGGCAGGGGCGGCGGTCGAGGCGTCCTTGGTGAAGGCGGGTGTGACGGTGCGGCGGCACGTGCTGCCGGGCAAGCCGCGGCTGAAGCCGACGGTCGATCTGGCGAACAGCCTGCGTGATGTGCTGGGCGCGGATGCGTCAGTGCCTGTGGCCGTGGGGTCGGGCGTCATCAACGACGTGGTGAAACACGCGGCCTTTGGGTTGAAGCGGGACTATCTGTGCGTCGGCACGGCGGCAAGCATGGATGGATACACATCGGCGGGGGCGCCGCTGTCGGATAAGGGCTTCAAGAAGACGATCCAGTGCCTGCCTGCAAAGGCGGTGATCGGGGATCTGGACGTGATCGCGGCGGCCCCTGCCCAGATGACGGGCTGGGGCTATGGCGATCTAGCCGGAAAGGTGCCTGCGGGGGGGGATTGGATCATCGCGGATGCCTTGGGGATCGAGGCGGTGGATGATGTGGCTTGGCCGCTGGTGCAGGGAGGCTTGCGCGGATGGCTGGGTGCGCCGGATGCGATTGCGGCGGGGGACCGCGATGCGCTGGAAGGGTTGTTCGCGGGGCTGACCCTCGTCGGGCTGGCGATGGAGTTGCACGGATCGTCGCGGCCTGCATCGGGCGCGGACCACCAGATCGCCCATCTGTGGGAAATGGATGACCTGAAGTTCGGGGGCGAGAGGGTCAGCCACGGGGCCTGTGTGGCTGTGGGCTGCGTGATGTCGCTGCGGCTGTTCGACTGGCTGTTGGAGCAGGACTTGTCGCGACTGGATGTGGAGGGGTTGGTGGCGCGGGCGGCTTCGCTGGATGCGAAGATTTCCGCGATACATGCCGCCTTTGGCCCCGGCGAGATTGCGGCGCGGGCGGTCGAGGAAGTGCGCGCGAAGCATGTGGAGGGCGTTGCCCTGCGGGCGCGGCTGGAACGGGTGCGGGACGGGTGGTCCGTGCTTGCGGATCGGCTGCGGGGGCAGGTGGTGACGCCTGCCGTGATGGTGGACATGCTGCACCGCGCGGGTGCCCCTGCCGAGGCCGAGGAGATCGGGGTGGGGCGGGATTACCTGCGGCGGACCACATTGAACGCGCGCTTCTTGCGAAGCCGATACACGGTGCTGGATTTGCTGGACGAATGCGGGATGCTTGGGGCGGCGGTGGAAGCTTCGCTTCCGGCCGTGCAGCGGAGGGAGGGTCGCGCATGAGCTATGTCGAACAGGTATCGAGAGCGGCGGAAGAATTGCGCGTGGCGGCGGCGGGGGTGGACCCTGCGGCGCTGGCGGGACTGGTGGAGGAATTGGCCGCTGCCAAGCGTGTCGTCTGCTATGGCGTCGGGCGCGAGGGGCTGATGATGCGGGCCTTGGCGATGCGGCTTTATCACATGGGGCTGGAGGCGCATGTGGTGGGGGATATGTCCTGCCCCCCTGTCGGCGCGGGCGACCTGTTGGTGGTCAGCGCGGGGCCGGGGGATTTTTCCACCGTCATGGGGCTGCTGGGCGTGGCGCGGGCGGATGGCGCGCGGGTGGCCTGTGTCACCGCGCAGCCGGGGGCGCGGGTGCCTGCCGCAAGCGACCGGGTGCTGGTGATCCCCGCGCAGACGATGGCGGATGATACGGGGCCTGCGGTGGCGAGCGTCTTGCCCATGGGGTCGCTGTTCGAGGGCGCGCAGTATCTGGTTTTCGAGATGCTGATCCTGATGCTGCGGGATCGGCTGGGCGTCCCGCCAGAGGCAATGCGCGCGCGGCATACCAATCTGGAGTAGGATGGATGGCAGAGTGGGAAGGCCGGTTCTCGCTGGCCGGGCGCAAGGCGCTGGTGACGGGGGCGAGCAAGGGGATCGGGTTCGAAATCTGCCGGGTCTTTGCAGATGCGGGGGCGGATATCGTCGCCGTGGCACGGGATGCGGGCGGTTTGCTGGAGGTTAAGCGCGAGGTTGAGGCGCGGGGACGGCGCTGCATGGTGATCGAGGCCGAGATGGCCACGGCGGAGGGACCCGTGACTGCGGCGCGCGAGGCGCTGGAGGCGTGGGGGACCATCGACATTCTGGTGAACAACGCGGCGATTGCGCGGATTGCGCCTGCGACCGAGTTGTCACTGGCGGATTGGGATGAGACGATGGCGG
>JBDKFE010000131.1:0-17510 GCA_039798885.1 Pseudomonadota bacterium
CGTCCCAGGGATGCCCGTCGAAGTCTACATCCCAACCGCAGAACGCGTCGTCATGTCATACATCCTCCAACCCGTCCTCGACCAAATGAACCGCGCTATGCGCGAAGAGTAAGCAGAACACCTACCCCTTCTTTCGCCAAATGCCCCCATTTTCAGAACAAATTTAGGGCGCGCAGCGGCCCTCGGTAACCTTTGCCTGAAGCCCCCTGCATTGGGGCAGGGAGGAGGGCACATGACCGCAGACATGCTGCATGTCATGGAATGGCACAATGGCGAGAAGGGTTTTTCGCCCTTTAGCGCGGCCGAGATGACGCGCCGCCAGGGCGGGATGCGGTCATGGATGGCGGTCAATGACGTGGATGCCGTGCTGCTGACGTCACATCATTGCATCGCCTATTTTTCGGGCTGGCTCTACTGCGCCTTCGGACGGCGCTATGGCATGGTCCTCACGCAAGAGGCTGCGACGACGATTTCGGCCGGGGTCGATGGCGGGCAGCCGTGGCGGCGCAGCTTTGGGCAGAACGTCACCTACAGCGACTGGCGGCGCGACAATTTCTATCGGGCGGTGCGGCAATTGACCCCGCGTGTCCGGCGGTTGGGGATCGAATTCGACCACGTCTCGCTGGAGTTCCGCAGCCAGTTGGACCTTGCCCTTCCCGGGGTGGAATTCGTCGATGTCGGACAGCCTGCGATGTGGATGCGGGTTGTGAAGTCCGACGAGGAACTGGCATTGATCCGGCAGGGGGCGCGGATCGCCGATCTGGCCGCAGCGGCCAGCCTTGAGGCGATTCAGTCAGGCGTGTCCGAGCATGTGGTGGCGATGGCGGGCCAGAACGCCATGGTGCGCGAGATCGCGGCCACCTTCCCGCAGGTTGAACTGATGGACAGTTGGGTCTGGTTCCAATCCGGCATCAACACCGACGGGGCCCATAACCCGGTGACGAACCGCGTCGTCCGGGCGGGGGACATCCTCTCGCTCAACTGCTTTCCGATGATCTTCGGCTATTGCACCGCGCTGGAGCGGACGCTGTTCTGCGACCATGTGGACGATGCCAGCCTTGCCGTCTGGGAACGCAACCTTGCCGTCCACCGCCGTGGGCTGGAACTGATCCGCCCCGGCGCCCGCTGCAACGAAATCGCTGCCGAACTGAACGAGATGTATCGCGGCTGGGGGATGCTGAAATACCGCTCCTTCGGCTATGGCCATTCCTTTGGCGTGCTCTGCCACTATTACGGCCGCGAGGCCGGGGTGGAACTGCGCGAGGATGTGGCGACGGAACTGCGGCCCGGCATGGTCGTGTCCATGGAGCCGATGGTCATGCTGCCCGACGGCATGCCGGGGGCAGGGGGCTATCGCGAGCATGACATCCTGATCGTGACCGGCAACGGGGCCGACAACATCACCAGCTTTCCTTTGGGGCCGGAACACAACGTGATCCGCTAAAGAAAAACGGGGCCGCTGCAGCGGCCCCAGTCAAGAGAGCGATTGCGGGAAGTCCGCCTGCCGGGGAGGTCAGGCGAACTCGGTCCGCAACGCGTTCAGGATGCCGCGTGTGCAGACATCAAGAAGGATGTGACCCTTTTCTATGGACGCGTCCTTCGGCGAGGACAGCGTGCCGGAATCGGGCGTCAGGTCGGGATTGACGGGATAGACGTCATAGGGCGGGAAGACGGCCGGTGCCACGTCCAGCGCCTTGTCCAGATGGACAAGCTCGGGGTGCAGCGCCAGCATGAGCGAGGTTTCCAGCACCCCGCCATGTTCAAGATCCCAGCCCGGGAAGCCATCGGGATAGAGCCGCGTGATCGCCTCGGGATCGACGAAGTCCCAATAGGACAGGACCACGATCTTGACGTCGGTGATCCCGTCCCAGCGGAGTTCGCGCAGCGCAAGGTCGATGGCTTCGATGATGAACCACGAATTC
The DNA here is from genome assembly GCA_039798885.1 of Pseudomonadota bacterium. GTDB lineage: Bacteria > Pseudomonadota > Alphaproteobacteria > Rhodobacterales > Rhodobacteraceae > Paragemmobacter. Next base: position 1,923 of record JBDKFE010000131.1, read on the forward strand.
TCGAAATGGCCGTTGACCATGCAGACCTTGCGCGCGCCGTGGCGGGCGAATTCCTTGATCACGTCGCGCAGGGCGGCAACGAGCGTCATGCCGTCAAGGCTGGTCGTGCCGGGCATGTGGTTGCCGCCGCCGCATTTCTGCTGCGACTTGTAGCCATAGGTGAAGGGCGGTGCGACCAGCGCGCCCATTTCTAGTGCGACGCGGCGGGCGAATTCGGTCGGCAGCAGCACGTCCACATGCAGGGGCATGTGGTGGCCGTGCTGTTCCATCGACCCGATGGGGATCAGGATCGGCGTGCGACCGTCGCGCATGGCTTCGGCATAGACGGGCCAGGTCAGTTCGCTGGCGAAGGCGGTGGAATGTCGGGGCGGTGGGGTATGTTTCATCGCGGCCTCCCTGATCGGATGGCACGGAAAGTACTTGGCAGTTTGTGCATAAGGAAAATATATTGTGGCAATCATTGCATCAGAGGTGCAAATCCATGCCCGCCTTCACCAACCTGCCGACGGACCTGTTGCGCACCTTTATCGCGGTGGTCGAATTGGGGGGGCATTCCAAGGCAGGGCAATTGCTGGGCCGCAGCCAGCCCGCGATCTCGTTGCAGGTCCAGCGGCTAGAGGACCTCGTCCGCGCGCCCTTGCTGACGCAAGAGGGGCGGACGATCCAACCCACCCCCGCAGGCGAGGCGCTTTTGTCCTATGCGCGCGAGATGGTGCGTATCAATGACGAAGCGGTGGCCTATTTCCACCGTGCGACCATGGGTGGCGTGCTGCGGATCGGGCTGCCCACGGATTATGCCGTCAGCTTTCTGCAAGACACGTTGACCTCGTTCATGCGGCAACACCCGGATGTAGAGTTGGAAATCCACTGCGACCTAAGCCGTGAATTGCACCGCCTTCTCAGGGCCGAGGAAGTGGACATCATCATCGCCACGATGCAGACGCCGCGGATGCCCTATCTGTCGCGGGCTTGGGTTGAACAGCCCATCTGGGCGGCGGCAGAGGGGTTTGTTCCGCAATCAGACCGCCCTGTGCCGTTGGGGGCGCATCTGGAAGGCTGCGACTACCGCGCACGGATGGTCGGCGCGCTCGAGCAGATCGGTCGGCGCTGGAAGGTCGTGTACCAAAGCCCCGGCATTTCCGGCCTGCAAAACGCGGTGGCAAGCGGGCTGTGCGTCACGGCGCTGACTCAGGCAACACTGCTGCCCGGAATGCGGCAACTGACCGAGGCGGAGGGTTTCCCCCCGCTCGATTCCCTGCGGATCGGCATGTTCTACAAGCACCCGCGCCTGTCAGCGACCGGACTTGTTCTGGTCAGCGAGTTGGTGGCAAGCCTCGAAGGCGTGGGTTCCGGCGTGCGGGTTTTGCCGAACTGATTGCAGCGCCGACTGCATAACCGCCGCAAATGGATCAATTTCAATAACCGATTTCGGTTCGGGACAGGCCTTCCGTAACGTGAAGGCAATCAGAACACCATTTCCACCAACAGGACACGAAACATGACCAAGACCCACCTTCTCGGTGCGTCCGGTGCCGTCACGCGCCGGACCCTGCTTGCCACCGGTGCCGCAGCGCTTGCGATGCCCATGCTGTCGCGCCGCGCCTTTGCCGCGCCGACGGAACTGACGATGCTGGCATGGTATGGCCATGCCGAACCCGACATCGTCGCGGAATTCGAAGCCGAGCATAACGTCAAGTTCGTGCCGAAATACTATACCGGCGGCGACAACATGCTGGGCCTGATCTCGCAGTCGCCCGCAGGCACCTTCGACATCATCCTGTCGGACGCCGAATACGTGCAGGCCCTCAACGCGGCGGGCTATGTCGAAGAGCTTGACCCCAACGACTACGCGCTTTCTGACTACTTCCCCGAATTCCAGAATTTCCCCGGCAACTGGCAGGACGGCAAGCTCTTCTCGCTCGTCACGCGGTTTGGCTTCCTTGGCGTCGCCTACAACACCGACGCCCTGACCGAGGCCGAGGCGGCGAATTACAACGTCTTCTGGGACCCCAAACTGACCGGCAAGGTGGGCCATTTCGACTGGCACCTGCCCAATCTTGGCCAGATGAGCCTGACCGCCGGCAACGCCGCCGCCTATGACATGGACGAGGCGGGCTGGGAGGCGGTCAAGGAAAAGACCCTGTCGCTGCGCCCGCAGATCGGCGGGTTCTTCGATTACGGCGGGACCTTCTCGTCGCTCAATGACGGGCAGATGCTGGCCTTCGCGGGGATCGGCGACTGGATCACGGGCGTTTTGGAAAAGAACGGTGCCAAGGTGCGGTCGACCATTCCCGAACAGGGCGGCCTGCAATGGTCCGAATGCTTCTCGATCGGCAAGGGCTCGCAGAAGGCGGATCTTGCCAAGAAGTGGATCCAGTACATCACCTCGGCCAAGGGTCAGGCGAAATCGGCCCAGATGGCGGCCTATCCGGCACTGGTGCCAAACCAGAAGGGCTGGGAGGTCCTGCAGGCCGAGAACCCGGCCGAGGCAAAGCGTCAGGGCATGACCAAGGACGCGGGCAATGCGATGGACATGATCCGCGCGGGCCGCATCCAGTACCGCCAATGGCCGGTCCAGCAGGACCTCGAGACGTGGAACGACTTCTGGTCGGAATACAAGGGCGCCTGACGCGTCCTGCGGGCCGGCGGGGCGTAGCCGCCGGCCCTTTCCCCTGCTAGCTGCCGGATGGCCTGTCGATGCGCCCCAAGATTTCCCTTTACGGCCTGACCTTCTCGCTGCCGCTTCTGGTGTGGCAGCTTCTGTTCTTCGTGTTCCCGCTGCTGTTCCTCGTCGCGCTCAGCTTCTGGACGGTGAAGAACTTCACCATGCGGCCCGATTTCGACACGGTGAACTGGGTCACGATCTATGGGCGCGCCGTGTTCTGGCAGGCCTATGCCAACACCTTCGCCATGGCGACCTTTGGGGCGGTGCTGACCAGCGTGCTGGCCTTTCCCTGCGCCTATGCCATCGCCTTTAAGCTGTCCGATACCGCCCGCCGCTGGGCGGTGTTCCTGATGGTCATCCCCTTCTTCACCAGCTACCTCGTGCGGGTCTATTCTTGGCAGATCTTCCTGTCGGATGCCGGCATCATCAATGTCCTGCTCGGCTGGGTCGGACTTGGTCCCTTCCCGATGCTCAACACGGTCGGCGCGACGACGGTCGGCTTCCTGACGTTGTGCTTCCCGCTCGTGGTGCTGCTGCAGCTCTTCTCGCTTGTCTTCATCGACCGGACGCTGATCGAGGCCGCGCATAACATGCGCTGTGGCCGCTTGCGGACGGTGGTCGAGGTTATCATCCCCTCGGCCCGCGTCGGCCTGACCATCGCGGCCCTCTTTGCCTTCATCCTGTGCTTTGGCGATTTCGTGAGCCCGGTCTATCTGGGCGGCGGTGAACCTACGACGCTGTCGATCCTGATCACAGACACCACGAAATCCGGCCAGCAATGGCCCCGCGCGGCGGTGATCGCGCTGACCATGATCGCCACGCTTCTGATCGTGGCCTTCGCCGCCGTCCGCTTTGCCTATGCCACCACGAAAGGGGGCCGCAAATGACCGCCCGTCCCGTTCCCCTTGCCACGGGTACGTCCACGTTCACCCCGGCCAAGGCGAAATCGCGCAAGGCCCGCAAGACCGCCGAACAAGGCGCGCGCGACTTGAACCGCAACCGCGGGGTCGACTTCGCGCTCTGGCTTTACATCCTGCTCGCCTATGCCTTCGTCTTTGCCCCCATCGCGGCAAGCTTCGTCTTTTCCTTTAACTCGGACCGGTTTCCGTCGATCCCGCTGGGGGAGTTCAGCCTTGATTGGTATCGCGCCGTGGCCTCTGACCCGCTGGTCTGGGAAGGGCTGCGCAATACGCTGGTCGTGGGGGTGATCACGGGCGTGATCTCGACCGTCTTGGGGTTTGGCGCGGCCTATACGGACTACCGCTACAAGTTCATGGGCAAGCAGGTCTATCTGGCACTGGCGCTGCTGCCACCCACGATCCCGGTCATCATCCTTGGCCTTGCGATGCTTGCCTATCTGTCGCGGGTGAACCTGTCGGGCAATGCGCTGTCGGTGATCATCAGCCATGTCGTCGTCTGCGCGCCCTTCGCCATGGCCATCGTCCGGCTGCGCCTGTCCCAGATGGACCCCGCGCTGGAACCCGCCGCATGGAACCTTGGCGCGTCGGACTGGCAGACGATGCGACATGTGATCCTGCCCTTCTGCAAGCCCGCGATCTTTGGCGCGCTGTTCATCACCATGGCCGTCTCCTTTGACGAATTCGCCGTGGCGTGGTTCGTGTCCGGCCTGAACGAGACGCTGCCCGTCAAGGTGCTGGGCTTCCTGCAGGGTCAGGTCAGCCCGCGCATCAACGCCATCGGCACCTTCGTCTTCGTCACCTCCATGACGCTTGTCATCCTGGCCCAGCTTTTGCTGTCGGGCCGGGGGACGAAATTCCGCAATCCTTCCGCTGGGGAGTAAGTCCATGCAACGCGATACCCTTGTCTCCTTCGACGGCGTGGTAAAGCGCTTTGGCGCGTTCACCGCCGTGCAGCGCATGGATTTCGAAATCCAGAAGGGCGAATTCCTTGCCATCATGGGATCGTCTGGCTGCGGCAAGACGACGACCCTGCGGATGCTGGCAGGGCTGGAGGCCCCCAGCGAAGGGACGATCCGCCTGTCGGGCAAGCCCATCGACCACCTGCCGACATGGCAGCGCGACACACCGATGGTGTGGCAAAGCCTTGCGCTCTTCCCCTTTTTGAACGTGCGCGAGAATGTGGAATTCGCGCTGAAGATGCGGGGCATGGGCAAGGCCGAGCGGCGGCGGCGGGCCGAGGTCTGGCTCGACCGCATGCAGATCACCGAATTCGCCGACCGCAACATCGCCCAGCTTTCGGGCGGCCAGCGGCAGAGGGTCGCCCTCGCCCGGTCCCTCGTTGTCGAGCCGGAAATTCTGCTGCTGGACGAACCGCTTTCCGCGCTGGATGCCGCGCTGAAGGTGCGGATGCAGACGGTGCTGAAGACCTTGCAGCGCGAGACGGGCATCACCTTCGTCTATGTCACGCACAGCCAGTCCGAGGCCTTTTCCATGGCCGACCGCGTGGTGATCATGAGCCGGGGCAAGATCGAACAGATCGGCACCCCGCAAGAGATTTACCGCACGCCCAAGACGCGTTTCGTGGCGGACTTCCTTGGGTCGTCGAACATCTTTTCGGGCAAGGTCGCGACCGTGGGTGACGGTGCGCTCGAACTTGACACGCCCGAAGGGCGGCTGCGGCTGACCTCGCGCGGTCTGGCCGACATGCCGCGACCGGGGACCACGGCGACGGTTACCGTGCTGGACACAAAGATGCAGCTGTCCGCCGCGCGCCCGGCCAATGCGGTGAACGTCGTCCCGGTGCGCGTGATCGGCGAGGAATTCGTCGGCGCCACGGCCACGCTCTATCTTGAAACCCAGCACGGACAGGAAATCCGGGTGCAAAAGGGCCATGACGAACTTTCCGACCTGCCGGTAGAGATCGGTCAACCGCTCTATGCCCATTGGGCGGCCGAGGATGGGCACCTTGTCCGCGAAGCATAACACGCAGCAGGCCCCCAGCCTTGCGCCGTTCGGGCGGTTGGTCTGGATGCCCAAGACAGAGGGGAAGCGGATGGTCTTCATCCAAGCGGCGGGCCTGACCCGTGTGCAGATCGACCGGTCGCGCCCGTCCGCGACGCGGCCCTATACGCAGGGCATCGGCTGGTGGCAACTGGCGCTGCGCGGACTGTTTCGGCGCAACAGCAGCCTCTGACCGCAGCAGCCCCGCATCTGCACCGTCAGCCGTCCCTTAGGCCGCAAGACGCGCCGCTGTGAACCTGTCGGTGACGAGGATGTCGATGACGCCCAACCGCAAGGCCCCGGCAATCGCATCGGTCTTGGATGACCCGCCGGCCAAGGCCATCACGCGGTCCGCCTTGCGCAGCGACCCGAGGCTGATCCCGATCACGCGGTCGTCCAGCGGGGTGATGACCGGCCGCCCTTCGCGATCATAGAAGCGGAACGATATCTCGCCCACCGCCCCGGCAAGATGAAGTGATGCCAGTTCCTCTGACGAAAAGACGTTGCCGGACCGGGCAAGGAATTCCGAAGGCTCCACCGCGCCGATCCCGACGATGGCAAGCGTCAGGCGATCCAAAAGATCCAGCGTGCCGCGCACGACCGGATCGTCCAGCATCACGCGCTGCGCGTCACGGGTCGCGGTGACGCCCTGCACCAGCAGCAGGCGCGGTTCCCCCCCGGTCAGGCGCGACAGCCGCGCGGTCAGTTCCGTGGCTTGGGTCTGGACAGCGGCATCGCCCATGCCCCCCAGCATCTGCACGACAGACCTCGCCTTTGTCCCCCGCATCGGGTGGATGTTGTCCACCATGCGCAGGATGGTCTGGGACCAGCTGGAAATCCCGATGACTTCATCCTGTTGCAGCGTGACTTCAAGGAAATGCGCCGCCGCCTCGCCGATGCGGGACATGATCTCTCCATCCCGGTCCTCGGCACAGTCCACGACGATGGCTTCGGTCAGGCCAAAGCGCGCGCGCAGCGCGGATTCGAGGTCGGCGAAGGTGCCATGCGGCGGGATGACGGTCGTGCGGACGATCTTCTCTTGTTCGGCCCGCTTCAGCATCCGCGATACGGTGGCCTGCGACAGGCGCAAACGTGCCGCGATGTCCGCCTGCCGCTTGCCTTCGATGTGATACATCTGGGCAACCCGTGCAATCAGTCGCAATTCGTTGATGCGGCCCATGATCGGGTGCTAGCCGCTGCTGACGGCGGGATATGTCGCGCGGGCAAGCGCGTCACGCCAGATGCGCAGGCGATCCGCGCGGTCGCCGGGGCGCGGATGGATCGGATGGGCGGGGCGGGGCAGGGCGGCAATGGCGTCCAGGTCGGGCCAGACGCCCAGCGTCAGCCCCGCCAGATAGGCCGCCCCCAGAGCCGAGGCTTCTGGCGCATCGCACTGGATGACGGGGTGATCTAGGATGTCCGCCACGCATTGCATGAGGAACGGGTTCCGGCTGGGCCCGCCATCGGCATAAAGCCGTCCGAGCGGTGCAGGGGATTGCGCCGTCATGGCGGCAAAAACGTCATGCACCTGCAAGGCCATGGAATCCGTCACCGCACGGGCCATCTGGGCGCGGCTGGTGCCGAAGGTGATCCCGCAGAACAGCGCGCGCGCGTCCGCCGCCCAATGCGGCGCGCCAAGGCCGACGAATGCCGGGACGAAACCGGGGCCATCCGGTTCCGCCGTCGCGGCAAGGTCGGTCAAGGCCTGCACATCAGGCAGGCCCAGCAGATCGACCATCCACGGCAGGGCCGAGGCAGAGACGAGGATGTTTCCCTCGAAGGCATAGGTGGGGATGCCGTCCAGCGCCCATGCGATGGTCGTGGTGATGCCGTCCCTCGGCGCGATGAAGGCGGGCAGGGTGGTCATGATCGACGATCCGGTGCCAAAGGTCACCTTGCCATCACCGGGGCGGAAGGCCCCATGACCAAAGAGCGCCGCATGGCTGTCACCGATGGCCGAGGCGATGGGAATGCCGTCCGGCAGTCCGGGCACGCCCCTGGTCACGCCGAAGGGGGTGGCGCTGTCGCGGACGTCCGGCAGGGCGGATTTCGGCACATCGAAAAGCGCGCAAAGCTCGTCGCTCCAATCCCGGCGGTTCAGGTCGTAAAGCTGACTGCGCGCCGCGTTCGAGGCGTCGCAAGCATGGGCCGCGCCTCCCGTCAGGCAATGGATCAGCCATGCATCTATGGTGCCAAGGCGGGGCCTGCCACCGGTCGGCACACGATCCAAGAGCCAGCGCATCTTCGGCCCCGGAAACATCGGGTCGATGGGCAGGCCCGTCAGGTCCTGCACGCGCGGGCCGTATCCGGCGGCGGTCAGGCGGTTGCACTCGGGCAGCGTGCGGCGGCATTGCCAACTGATGACGGGGCCAAGCGGTCTGCCCGTTTCGGCATCCCAAACCGTGACGGACTCTCGCTGGTTCGAAACTGCGATGCCGATCACCTGCACCGTCGCGGCCCTCAGACAGTCGCCCATGGCCGCAAGGACAGAAGCCCAGATGCGCGTCGGGTCCTGCTCCACCCAGCCGGGATGCGGGTGTTCGATCCCCACGGCCGCTGACCCGCGCGCAAGGATGGCGCCCGTTTCCGACACCAGCACGGCTTTGGAATTCGTCGTTCCCTGATCGATGGCAAGGATCGCGCGCATCATCCCATCACGCCTTCCGCCGGATCAGGACCTTCGCCGCGTCGGCCACGGCGGCGGGGGACATGCCGAATTCGTCCAGCAGGACTTCCGCCGATCCGGTGGGGGCAAAGATGCCCGGAACGCCCAGAATCTGCATCGGTGCCGGGCATTCACGCACCACGACCTCGGCAATGGCGGACCCAAGGCCGCCAAAAACCGAATGCTCCTCGGCCGTCAGGATTGCGCCCGTGTCGCGGACGGCGGCGATGATGGCGTCAACATCGATGGGACGCACGGTCGCCATGTTCAACACCCGCGCCTCGATCCCCTCGGTCGCCAGCAGGGCGGCGGCCTTCATCAAGCGGTGGGTCAAGGTCCCGTTGGCGATCAACGTGACCGCATCCCCGTCGCGCAGCAGGTTTGCCTTGCCGGGGTGGAAGACGTGACCCTCAGGCAGCAGGTCCGGGACACCCACGCGCGAAAGCCGCAGAAAGACGGGGCCGTCATGGCGCGCGGCCCATTCCACGGCGGCGGCGGTCTCTACCCGGTCGCAGGGGGCGATCACGGGCAGGTTGGGCAGCACGCGGGTCCATGCGAAATCTTCGATGGAATGATGGGTTGGCCCAAGTTCGCCATAGGCCATGCCGGACGAGATACCCACGAGCTTCACGTTGGCGTTGGAATAGGCGATGTCTGCCTTCACCTGTTCCAGCGCCCGCCCGGTCAGAAAACACGACGCCCCGCAGACGAAGGGCAACATCCCGCCATTCGCCAGCCCCGCACCGACGCCGACCATGTTTTGCTCGGCGATCCCCACATTGACCAGTCGTTCGGGAAACTTCGACTTGAACCCCCCAAGTTTCGATGACCCGACAGAGTCATTGCAGACCGCCACGACGCGCGGATTTTCTGCACCCAGACGTTCCAGCACGGCAACAAAGGCGTCACGGCAGTCGTGCAGCTTTGGGGGGGCGGGGGCAGTCATCAAAGCGGCTCCGACAGTTCGGCGCAGGCGATGGCAAATTGCTCGGCAGTGGGCACCTTGTGGTGCCAGTCCACCCTGTCCTGCATGAAAGAGATGCCGTGCCCCTTGTTGGTATGGGCAACGATGCAATGGGGGCGGGTCCCGCGCCACTCGAGCGCCGGGATGATCTGGTCCATGTCATGGCCGTCGATTTCGGTGACGGCCCAACCAAACGCCTCCAGCTTTGGGCGAAAGGGGGCAAGGGAATTGGTGTCCGACAGCGCCGCGCCCTGCTGAAAACGGTTGTGGTCGATGATCAGCGTCAGATTGTCCAACCCGAATTGTGCAGCGGCGGTGATCGCTTCCCAGTTCGATCCTTCCTGCATCTCGCCGTCGCCTGTCATGACGAAGGTGCGCCACGAGGCGCCCGTCAGCTGTGCCGCCTTGGCCATCCCGACCGCGACGGGCAGGCCATGGCCCAGCGGGCCGGTATTCGTCTCTACCCCCGGAACCTTGGTGCAGTTGGGGTGGCCGTTCAGGCGGGAATGCGGCTTGAGGAAGGTGGAAATCTCCGCCTCTGGCAGAAAGCCGCGCTTGGCCAGTGTAATATACAGCGCGAGGGCCACATGCCCCTTGGACAGGACAAAGCGGTCACGGTCAGGGTGTTTGGGCTGATCCGGCCAGACCCGAAGGACCCGGAAATAAAGCGCGGTCAGAATGTCGATCGAGGACATCTCGCCGCCGATATGGCCCGCCCCGGCTTCGAACACGGCCTGAAGATCGCGCAGCCGGATCTGGCGGGCGATCAGGGCCAGATCGTTGGGGGTGTGTGGGGGCGACACGGCATCCTCGTCTGCATAAATATTCGCTCTGTAAAAATCGTGCAGATAGGGTGGGGAAGTCAAGCGCTCCCTTCGGTTGCACTGACGCGAACCTGTCCGTTCAAGGCGCCATTGGCCGATGTCGGTGCCTGTCCGCGCAGACGCCTGTGCCCCGACGATCAGCGCATCACAAAGGGATCGGGGATCGGATCGTCCGATGTACGCAGCCAGACGGTCTTGGTCGTCGTGTAATCCAGCGCGGCGGCAAGCCCGCCTTCGCGCCCGTGCCCGGACAGCCCGTGCCCGCCAAAGGGCGCGATGGGCGAGACGGCGCGATAGGTGTTGACCCAGACGACACCGGCCCGGATGCCCCGAACCATCCGATGCGCCCTAGTCAGAGATTTCGTGAATACCCCGGATGCAAGGCCATAGGCCGTGTCATTGGCCTTCTCCAGCGCCTCCTCTTCTGTGCGGAAGGTGGTGACGGACAGGACAGGACCGAAGAATTCCTCGGCCAGCGCCGGGGCGTCGGGCGCTTCGGAACAGTCAAGGATGGTGGGCGGGAAGTAGAAGCCGGGGCCATCAATCGGGTGGCCGCCCGTCACGATCCGCGCGCCCTTGGCGACGGATGCCGCGATCGTCGCCACGATATGGTCGCGCTGACGGGCGGTGCACAGGGGGCCGACCTCGGTCGCCATATCGTCGGGGGCTGCGATGCGGATCACCTCGGCCTTTGCCTTCAGCCGGGCGAGAAAGTCTTCCTTGACAGAGGCTTGCACCAGCAGCCGCGATCCCGCCACGCAACTTTGCCCCGTGGCGGCGAAGATACCCGACACTTGCGCGTTGGCCGCGCTGTCAAGATCGGCGTCGTCAAAGACGATGAAGGGCGACTTGCCGCCCAGTTCCAACGACGTGGAGGCAAGGTTTTCAGCCGAGTTCCGCACCACCGCCCGCGCCGTGCCGGGACCGCCGGTAAAGGCGATGTGGGCCACCTTCGGATGCGTCGTCAGCACATGCCCGCAGGTCTGGCCAAAGCCTGTAATGATATTCACGACACCGGGGGGGAAGCCTGCCTCATGCACCAACCGCGCAAAGTGCAGCAGCGGCGCGGGGCCATCCTCGGACGCCTTGAGTACCACGGTGCACCCCGCGGCGAGTGCGGGGCCAAGCTTGACCGCCGCAAGGAAGAGTTGCGAGTTCCACGGGACGATGGCCGCCACCACGCCCACGGGTTCGCGGCGCAGCCAGACGTCCATGTCGGGTTTGTCGATGGGCAGGTGCGCGCCTTCGATCTTGTCTGCCAGACCGGCGTAATAGCGATAATATTCCGCCACATAGGCAATCTGCGCGCTGGTTTCGCGGATGATCTTGCCGGTGTCGCGGGTTTCCAGCCGTGCAAGGTCAGGTGCCCCCGCCTGCACCAGATCGGCCAGTTTCATCAGCAGCTTGCCGCGTTGGCTGGCCGTCATCTTGGGCCATGGGCCACAGGTAAAGGCGCGATGCGCGGCCTTGACGGCGCGGTCCACCTCATCCGCGCGCGCCTCGGGCATGTCGGCCCATGCCGCGCCCGTCGCCGGGTCGATGCTGGGAAAGCGCGCCGCGCCATCCTCGAACGCGCCGTCGATGTAAAGCTGAAAGCGGTCCATGGTCCCCTCAGGCAAAGGCGGGCATCACATCTTCGATGAACCGCTTCAGGCTGTCACGCTTCCTCTCAAAGCTTTGACCGCTGTCGATCCAGAGCGAGAATTCGTCATATCCCAGCGCCTCGATCCGCTTCAGCTTGTCGATCACCTCGGGCACGTCGCCGATCAACAGGTTTTCGCGCATCACCTGCGGCGAATAGAAGGGGTGGGCGGCCATCTCCTCCTCGGTGATGGGTTCGATCAGACCCTTGTGGATGGGCCGCTTGTTCAGGAACCACGCCCCGAAATAGTTGTAGAAATGGTTAAGCTCCCGCGCGGCAAGGTCGGCATCGGCGGCGTCCTTGGCCACATAGCCGTGTTGCAAGATCATGATCTTCGGGCGCGGCACCTGCGGGGCCTTGGCGCAGGCGTCGTTGAAACGCTGCATCAGACTTTCGACTTCGGAAAAGGGGTTGTGGAGCGGCGTGCATTGCACGTGGCAGCCATTTGCCACGGCGAAGTCGTGGCTGTTCGGGTCGCGCGCGGCGACCCAGATTGGCGGGTGGGGCTGTTGCAGGGGTTGCGGCGCGCTGGTCGTGGCGGGGAACTGCCAATACTGCCCCTCATGCGCGTAGTCGCCTGCCCAAAGCCCCTTGATCGCCGGGATCAACTCGCGCATCCGCCCGCCCGCGTTCCACGCGTCCAGCCCCGGCATGATGCGTTCATATTCAAAGCTATAGGCCCCGCGCGCAATCCCAAGGTCCAGCCGCCCATCCATGATGATGTCGGCCATCGCGGCCTCTCCGGCCAGTTTGATCGGGTGCCAGAAGGGCGCGATGACGGTGCCCGTGCCAAGCCGCACGTTCTTTGTCCGGCGCGCAAGGTCAACGAGGTTCAGCAGCGGGTTGGGCGCGATGGTGAAGGACATCCCGTGATGTTCGCCCGTCCAGATGGCGCACATGCCGCCTTCGTCGGCCATGTGGCACAGTTCCAGCATCTCTTGATAGAGGCGCGGTTCGGGGTCGGCGGGGCTGACACGCTCCATATGGACAAAGAGCGAGAATTTCATTTGGTCGTCCCCCCCGCGACCAGTGCGATCTGGCCTGCGTTCTGATTGCCGAAATAGATGCCGTAATTGCCCATGCGCGATTCCTCGGCCAGCCTGTCCAGCATGGTGCGCAGCGCCTGATCCGTCACCTCCGCGAATGACGCAGGGGTCAGGTCGACGAAGGCACCTTTGGCGGGCGTGCCGGATGTGGCGGGGCAGCGGAAGGCGATGTGCTGCTGACCGCGCGCCACATCCTCGTAAACGGAATAAAGCGGGCCGGGCGCCGCCTCGACCCCGCTTGCAGCGATGAGGGCGGCAAGGGCTGCCGTGGTGCCGTCGCGGCCGACGCGGGCGGTGGGCAGGGTCAGGCCGCCAAAGCCGTCGTCGATCAGCAAGACTTGCCCCTGCCGTTCAAGGATGGCCGACACGATGATGTCCGGCCCCGTGGGGACCGTGCCTTGTGTGGCGACGGGGGTGAAGTAGGTCCCCCGATAGTAGCCAAGGCCGGGGGCCGCGGTGGCCTGGAACGCCTCTACCCGCCCGATGAGGATGGCATGGTCGCCCGCCTCTACCACCTGATGCAGGGCGCAATCGAACCATGCCGACACGCCCGCAAGGATCGGGCTGCCCTGCGGCCCCGCCTGCCAGACGATCCCGGCAAAGCGGTCCTCTGACGGGCGCGCGAAGGTGGTGGAGATGTCCTTCTGCCCTTCGGAAAGGATGTTGACGGCGAAGCCTGTGGCGGTGGTGAATTTTACGTAATTTACGGAATTTCGCGAAATCTGCACCAGCATAAGCGGCGGATCGAGCGAGACAGAGGCAAAGCTGTTCGCCGTGAAGCCCAGCGGTTTTCCGGTGGCGTCCTTGGTCGTCACGACGGTCACACCCGTCATGAAGGTGCCAAAGGCATCGCGCAGGGCACGGCGGCGGTCGCTGGGATCGGTCATGCGCGCAAGCTTTCGGTTTCCGCCATCAGCGGTGTTTGCAGCCAGTCCCGCAGCGCCGCCGTCACGCGGTCGGGGGCGGTCAGGTTGGCCATGTGGCGGTGGCCGTCGATCACCACGGCCCGTCCGCGCGGGGCGGTCGCAGCCATGATGCGCGTCATGTCGGGGGTGGAGTTCGCATCGCCATCGCCCGTCAGCACCAGCGCGGGGCAGGTGATGGCCCCCCAGCGGTCGGCATAGACGTCATCGCCTTCGGCAAAGGCGCGATAGGCGGCGGCATAGCCTGCGTGATCCACCTCGGCCAGCCAGCGGGCGACCTGCGCGCGGATCGGGGCATCGGCATCGGTGAACCAGCGCGACAGCGGGGCGGTGGCGTCGAATTCCCCCCGCGCCATGGCATCGGCGCGGGCAAGGACGGCGGCGCGGGCCTCGGGCGTGCGGCGGTGGACGGCGTTCAGGACGGCGACACGGCGGATCAGTTCGGGGTAATCGGCGGCAAGTCCCGTGGCGATCAGCGCGCCCATCGAATGGCCCGCCACATTCACCGCGCCGACCCCCAGCGTCAGGATCACCCGTGCGGTCCAGTCCACATAATCCGGCAGCCGGGCGCCATCGGGCAAGGCCGACGATCGACCATGCCCCGGCATATCCAGTGCAAAGACACGGTGCGTGGCGGCCAAAGCGGCGATCTGCGGCGCCCATGCACGCGCGTTCAGCCCCACGCCATGGATCATCACCAAGGGCTCGCCTGTGCCGTCCTTTGGCCCGACCTCGATCAGCCCGGCAAGACTGCCGTCAGACAGCCGCAGGGTTTTTGACATCATGGCCAAGATCCTTCAGGTCCTGATAGCGGTCCCCGATGCGGTGATGCGGGCGGCCCCCGATGGATGCGCCCAAGGCCACCACGATCTCATCCGCTGCCGGGGCGTCGGGGATGGCGAAATGGACGGTCAGGTAATGCGACCGGCGGCCTTCGTCGTTCTTGTCCATCAGCGGGATCATGATGGGCGTATTCGCCCCACCCCGGATATTGGTGAAGGCGAGATAGGTCTTGGCCCCCACCGCCTGCCGGTAATGATTGCCAAAGCGCAGCGTGTGAATCAGGGCCGAGGCATGCTCCACCTCGCCCTCCAGCCCGACGATGGCGGCCTTGCCATAGCCTTCGACCTGATCGCCGCCACCGGCCGCATCAAGGATCATGCCCGTCAGCAGCGCGCCGAGTTCGGGGGCCACGTCATGGATTTCAGGCTTCAAATCCTCGACAAAGCCCCGGCCCGCCCAAGGGTTCTTTACCACCGCCGCCGCCCCGATCAGCTTGAGCGGGCGCGGCGCGGTGCGGCCGCCCTCGATCAGCGTGGTTTCGACGTGGACAAGCGTTTTGCGGATGATGGCGGGCATGGGAACCTCGGGTGTCTGTTGGGGCAATTTTGGTATACCATCATACGGAATGTCAACGAGTCGTTGCGGGGACGTGGGGGGTGGGGTAGGGTTGGGTATGGAACAGGGACTGCTTTCGGATCTCAGGATACACCGCCCGCCGCAGACGTTGCGCGAGATGGCGTTGGAGCGTTTGCGGTCCGCCATCATCGCGGGGCGCTTTCCGTCCGGCGCGCGGTTGGTAGAGCGGACGCTGTGCGACCAACTGGGCGTCAGCCGGTCCGTGGTGCGCGAGGTGATCCGGATCTTAGAGGCCGAGGGGCTGGTCGAAAGCGTGACCAACCGGGGGCCGGTCGTCGCGCGGCTGGACTGGGCGCAGGCGCGGCAGATCTATGATATCCGGCTTCTGCTCGAGGGCAGCGCGGCGGCGGGATGCGCGGCGGTGGCGGCGGTGGGGGTAAAGGCGCAACTGGCCGATGCGCTGGCGAAAATCAGCGCGTCGGACAGCGGGGCAGAGGCGGTCTTTGCCGCCACGACGCGCTTTTACGAGGTGATCTTCCGCGCGGCGGGCCATGACATCGCGTGGGAGATCGTTCAGCG
>JBDKFE010000132.1:0-9927 GCA_039798885.1 Pseudomonadota bacterium
GGGATGTTGATGGCAAAGAAGACAGGACCGAAGGGAATGCCCGTGGCGTAAGAGATCAGGACGGCAAGCCCCGCCGTCTGCCCGGTGATCATCCCCAGATGGGTAAGGATGACGATGCCAAAGGCCGCCATGGTCGCCCCAAAAGCAAGGCCTTGGGCATCTTCGATCAGGGAATGGGTTTTCGGGTCGGTCATGGCGCGGGGTGTAACGGGGCGGGGTCTGATGCGCCAGAGGGTCAGGCGGCGATGTAGCGGTCGCGGCGGTGATTGATGGCAAGGAAGAGGGAATAGGTGGCAGCGCCCAAGAAGGACCAGAGCAGGGTTTCCGGCGGCAGGATCAGGGCGGCTGCAGCGAAAAGCACAGTGTCCACAGCCAGTTGGACATAGCCTGCGGGGATGTTCCAGCGCTGCTGGAGGATCAGCGCGGGGATGGCGAAGCCGCCGAAGCTGCCGCCATGGCGGACCACGGCGAGGGCCGCGATGCCGAAGAGGATGCCGAAGAGTATGGCGGCGAAGGCGGGCTCCATCGGGCCGAGGGTCATCCATCGGGGCAGGATGTCGGTGAGGACCGAGAGGGCGGCGGTGGAGATCAGGGTCTTCAGCGCGAAGCGGGGGCCCAATGCCCACCAACCCAGCGCGAGGAAGGGCAGGTTGATCGCGAAATAGACCAAGGAAAACGAGAGGTTGCCGATATAGGTGATCAGGACGGCAAGGCCCGTCGTCTGGCCCGTGGCAAAGCCCATATGGGTCAGGATGTGGATGCCGAGCGCGGCCATGATGATGCCGAAGGCGATGCCTTGGACATCTTCGAGAAGGCTGTGATGGCGCGGGTCATTCATGGGATGGGTCATAGCATGTGACCTTTTATGGGTCAACGGTGATGACCTAAAATGTGGGCTGTGGCGGCGCTGCATCAGCCTAGGGTTGTGTGTCGGGCAGGGATTTGACCGGCGGCGGCGAGTCGCGTTACACCATCGCATCCGCAACGCAAAGATGGAGGGCGTGATGGTGAACATTGCTGGATCGTCATGGCGTGGCGGGATCGTCCGGTCGGGGGTCGTCTCGCGACCTTATCGCGCATAGGCGCACTTCGCTTGACGATCGCCCTGCTTGAACAGGGCGACAGTACCCTCTGACATCGCGGGATAAATCCGGTTTCGCGCCTGCCTTTTCGGGCGGGTTCCGGCCCTTTGCCCGCCCCAACCAAACCCAGAACAGGAGCCGGATTTGGTGCGCTGCACCTGCCGGGAGATCACATGGAAAAGACGCTGACCACGGGGCGAGTGACGCCCCATTCCATCCAACTGGCCATCGCCGAGCATGGCGCATTGCGCGTGTTCGGGGCGGCCGCACTGGCCATGCTGCGGGCCGTCTTTGCGCCCGCCGAGCCGGACCTGACCGAGCATCTGGGCGACCATCTGCGGCGGGATATCGGGCTGCCACCGCGGGGGTCCCCGCCGCCAGAGGCACCGATGCTGCCGGTCAGGTGGTGATGGGAAAAGGGGCCGGATCTGGTGATCCGGCCCCGTTTCTGTCTGTCCGCAATCCGTGCCGCAAACTGTACCGCAACCTGTCAGCACGCAGCGGGCGGTGGCTTAACCCGCCAGCGCCTTGTTGAGGTATTCGTCCACCTTTTCCAGATAGCCCATGGTGGTAAGCCATTTCTGATCCGGCCCCACCAGCAGGGCGAGGTCCTTGGTCATCCAGCCGTCTTCGACCGTCTGGACGGTGACGCGTTCCAGCGTCGTGGCGAAGTTCATCAGCGCGTCGTTGCCGTCGAGTTTGGCGCGGTGCTTCAGACCACCGGTCCAAGCATAGATCGACGCCACGGAGTTGGTGGAGGTCTGCTTGCCCTTCTGGTGTTCGCGGTAATGGCGGGTGACGGTGCCATGCGCGGCCTCGGCCTCGACGATCTTGCCATCGGGGGTCATGAGGACGGAGGTCATCAGGCCCAGCGAGCCGAAGCCCTGCGCCACGGTGTCGGACTGCACATCGCCGTCATAGTTCTTGCAGGCCCAGACATAGCCGCCCGACCATTTCAGGGCAGAGGCCACCATATCGTCGATCAGGCGGTGTTCGTAATGGATGCCCGCCGCCTTGAACTTGTCTTCGAATTCTTCGGCATAGACCTTGGCGAAGAGGTCCTTGAAGCGGCCATCATAGGCCTTGAGGATCGTGTTCTTGGTGGAAAGGTAGACGGGCCAGCCCTTCATGAGGCCGTAGTTCAGCGAGGACCGGGCGAAATCGATGATCGATTCATCGAGGTTGTACATCCCCATCACCACCCCGGCGCCGGGGGCGTTGAAGACCTCTTTCTCGATCACCTCGC
The DNA here is from genome assembly GCA_039798885.1 of Pseudomonadota bacterium. Classification (GTDB taxonomy): domain Bacteria; phylum Pseudomonadota; class Alphaproteobacteria; order Rhodobacterales; family Rhodobacteraceae; genus Paragemmobacter. The sequence continues at coordinate 2,329 of JBDKFE010000132.1, forward strand.
CATCGTCGCCCACGAATTTCAGCGTCAGCTTGCCCTTGCCGGGAAAGCGGAAGTCGGTGGCGCGGTATTGGTCGCCAAAGGCATGGCGGCCGACGACGATGGGCTTGGTCCAGCCGGGGACAAGGCGCGGCACGTTCTTGCAGATGATCGGTTCGCGGAAGATCACGCCGCCAAGGATGTTGCGGATCGTCCCGTTGGGGGATTTCCACATCTGCTTGAGCCCGAATTCCTCGACCCGCTGTTCGTCGGGGGTGATGGTGGCGCATTTGACGCCGACGCCGTACTGCTTGATGGCATTGGCAGAGTCGACCGTGATCTGGTCATTGGTGCGGTCGCGTTCTTCGATCCCGAGGTCGTAGTATTTCAGGTCGATGTCGAGATAGGGCAGGATCAGCTTTTTCTTGATGAAGTCCCAGATGATCCGGGTCATCTCGTCCCCGTCGAGTTCGACGACGGGGTTTGCCACCTTGATCTTGGTCATGCCCTTGGTCCTTTCGGAAAATGGATTCGGCTGCGTGGGTCCATAGACCAAAAGCGGGGACTTGGGAAGCACGGTATGCAACGGCATACCGAAATGTCGCGGGCTTGACGGAATGCACGCGCAGGTTGATCGTTCTGCGGCGTCTGGGTTCGTGGGGTGCGTGATGAAGAACGTGGCGATCTTTTGTGACGGGACGTGGAACAGCGCGGATGCGGTGGACGTGACCAATGTCGCCTTGGCGCATCAGGCGGCGGTGAAGGTCACGGCAGAGGGTGTGCCACAGGCGCGGACCTATTTTCCGGGGATCGGGACGCCGTCGAAGAAGGCGGGCTGGTTGGAGAGGCAGGTCGACAAGTACACGGGCGGGGCCTTTGGCTGGGGGATGGATGCGCGGCTGCAAGCGGCCTATCGGTTGATTGCCGAGCGGTATGAGCCGGGGGATCGGCTGTTCCTCTTTGGCTTTTCGCGTGGGGCCTATATGGCGCGGTCCTTGGCGGGGATGATCCGCAATTGCGGGCTGCCGACGGCCGAGACGGCAGCCCGCATCCCAGAGGCGATGGAGATCTATCGCAGCCGCGCGCCGGGGTCGCATCCGGATGCGCCGGGGCCGTTGACGTTCCGGGCGGAGTTTTCGCCGCGCTTTGCCACAAGCGAGACGGACAGGCTGGTGCGGCGGGGCGATGTGGCGATGGTGGCCGTCGATTATCTGGGGGTCTGGGATACGGTGGGGGCGCTGGGGGTTCCGGCGCAGTTCCGGGGGCTGTCGGCCATCGTGAACCACAAGTATCGGTTTCACGACCTGCGCCTGTCCAGCATGGTCAAATCCGCGCGGCATGCGGTGGCCATAGACGAGCGGCGCAAGCCCTTTGCGCCCACCCTGTGGGAGAACCTGACGGATTTGAACCTGCGGGATGGGGGCGCGGAGTCGCCTTATCGGCAGGAATGGTTTCCGGGAACGCATGGCGGCGTGGGCGGGGGCGGGCCAATCCGTGGACTGTCCCATGCCGCGCTGCTGTGGGTGCTGGAGGGGGCGCAGGCGGCGGGGATGGGGTTCGATCCGGCGAAGATGGCGGATTTTGCGGCAGGGGTGGCGCTGGAGGCACCCGTGGACAACCAGACGGCGGTGCCCGCTGTCCTGACGCGGCTGCTTCGGGGCAAGGGCACGGACCGCGATCCGCCGCCGTCTCTGGCGGCCATTTCGGTCCCGGCGCGGGAAAAGTGGCGGCGGCACGGCTATCGTCCGGTGCCGCTGCGTCCTTTTGGGCCAAGGTTGGCGCCGCCAGTGATGCCGGGGGAGTGGGGTTAGCCGAAAAAGGGGCGGACCTTTGCGCGGACCCATGCCCACAGATGGGGCGCACCGCGTTCGACCTTGGTTCCGACGCGGGATTCGAGTTGGTCGAAGGTCACGTCATAGGTGATCCACGTCCCGCCGCCGGATTGCAGGTTGGCCATCACAGGCTGGACGCGGTCGAGCGATTTGGCAAAGCGGGCGTCGGGTGTTTCGGCGGCTTCGAATTCGTCCCAGAGGGCGCGGAATTGCTGCGCGATGTCGGGGGGAAGAAGCCCGAAGATGCGGTCGGCGGCGCGTTGTTCGGCCTGCACCGTTTCAGACGAGGCGTGGGCGGTGCCGTTTTGCGAATGGATCGGGACATCGCCCACGTCAATCTCGACGAGGTCGTGAAGAAGCAGCATGCGGATCACGCGGTTGATATCCACATCCGGCCCCGCATGATCGGCCAGCGTCAGGGCATAAAGGGCGAGGTGCCAAGAATGTTCGCCCGAGTTTTCGGGGCGCGAGCCGTCGCAGAGGGTGGTGGCGCGCAGAACGGATTTGAGCCTGTCCGCCTCGTTCAAAAAGGCGAATTGGGCGGCGAGGCGGTCATCCGCCTGCATCAGTGGCTGCTGTCGCCGCCGCGGGGGGCGGCGGTGCCGTCGCGGTGGGACTTCAGCACCTGTTCGAGGTATTTGCGTCCCTTGCGTTCGGCGAGGATGACGCGGACGGCGGTCATATAGGCCTCTTGCGTGGTGGGAGAGGCGTCGAGCAGGACCTTGCCCACCTTTTCATGCAGGCGGTCATCACCGGTTTCGTCCATCGCGTCGACGACGTCCTTGGCCAGTCGTTCGGCAAGGTCCTGCAGAACGCCCATGTCAGCGCGACCCTTCCGTCAGGCGGCGGCGGACATATTCGGTGACGGTGTCGATCATCGGCTTCATATGCGCCTCTTCGTCTTTGAAGAAGTGATCGGCGCCTTCGATTTCCTTGTGGGTGATCGTGATGCCCTTTTGTTCGTGCAGCTTGTTCACCAGTTGCTTGGTGTCCTTTGGCGGCGCGACACGGTCAGCGGTGCCGTTGATGATCAGGCCCGACGAGGGGCAGGGGGCGAGGAAGGAGAAGTCGTACAGGTTCGCGGGCGGGGCGACCGAGATGAAGCCCGTGATTTCCGGGCGGCGCATCAGAAGCTGCATGCCAATCCACGCGCCGAAAGAGAAGCCCGCGACCCAGCAGTGTTTGGCGTTCTGGTTCATCGACTGGAGGTAGTCGAGGGCGGATGCGGCGTCCGAAAGTTCGCCGATGCCTTGGTCATATTCGCCCTGCGAGCGCCCGACGCCGCGGAAGTTGAAGCGCAGGACGGTGAAGCCCAGATTGTAGAAGGCGTAATGGAGGTTATAGACCACCTTGTTGTTCATCGTCCCGCCATATTGCGGGTGGGGATGAAGCACGATGGCGATGGGCGCGTCACGGTCCTTCTGGGGGTGGTAGCGGCCTTCGAGACGGCCTTCGGGGCCTGCGAAAATCACTTCGGGCATGCGTGTCGCGCCTGTCTTTCCTTGAGCGATTTGTTGACAAATTCGCTCGGACAATTTAGAACCATTCCAAACGCGGCCATCGTGCCGGCATCCGGGGTCGGTTTCAGGTAATGGGCCGTCACCTCGGCGTCAATGTTTTTGGAAGGTTGCGCGCATGAAACTCTCGACCAAGGGGCGCTATGCGATGGTGGCGCTGGCCGATCTGGCGCTGAGCGAGGCGAAGGCGGGGACGGAGCTTGTCTCGCTGGCCGAAGTGGCGAAGCGGCAGGACATCTCGCTTCCTTATCTGGAGCAGTTGTTTGTGAAGCTGCGCCGCGCGGGGCTGGTGGAAGCGGTGCGGGGGCCGGGGGGCGGCTACAGGTTGGCCCGGACGCCGGATGCGATCCGCGTGTCGGATGTGCTGGAGGCGGTGGAGGAAACGGTCGATGCGCTGCATACCGGGGCAGGGGCGTCGGGCGGGGTGTCGGGGACGCGGGCGCAGAGCCTGACCAATCGGCTGTGGGAGGGGCTGTCGGCACATGTCTATGTGTTCCTGCACCAGACGCGGCTGTCGGATGTCGTGAAGAACCAGATGACGCCCTGTCCGGCCGTGCCGGCGCTGTTCCGCGTGGTGGACGAGGATGCGTGAGGGGGCGATTTTTCTGCGAAAAATCGGGCGCTTCGCTGCGGGCGTCGGCGCGCGGGGCCGAGGTTGCTGTGGGGGCTGTCTGCCCCCGTCGGCCTGCGGCCGACTCCCCCGAGGATATTTGAGAACGGAAAATGACAGGGGGCAGGGGTGAAGCCGCGGGTCTATCTGGACTGGAACGCGACGGCGCCGCTGCGGGATGAGGCGCGGGCGGCGATGGTCGCGGCGATGGATGTGGTGGGAAACCCGTCTTCGGTGCATGCCGAGGGGCGGGCGGCGCGGGCTTTGGTGGAAAAGGCGCGGGCGCAGGTGGCGGCGGCGGTTGGGTGCAAGCCTGCGGAGGTGGTGTTCACCTCTGGCGCCACAGAGGCGGCGGCGGTGCTGGGCCGGTTGCCGGTGGCGGCGGTGGAGATCGATCCTACGGCGCATGACTGTCTGTGGGCGCAGCGCCGGGCGGGCGAGGGGTCGCGGGCCATAGGTTGGGGCTATGCCAATAACGAGACGGGATTGATCGTGGAGCCGCCCGCGCGGGAGGCGGGGGTGGCGCTGATGCTGGACATCGTGCAGGCGGTGGGGAAGGTGCCCTTCTCTTTTGCGTGGTCCGGGGCGGAGATGGCGGTGGTGTCGGCGCATAAGTTTGGCGGGCCCAAGGGTGTGGGTGCGCTGATTGTGCGGGACGGGGTGGAGACGCTGCCCGTGCTGGTGGGCGGCGGGCAAGAGATGGGACGGCGTGCGGGGACCGAAAACATCATCGGCATCGCCGGGATGGGGGCGGCGGCAGAGGCCGCGCAGCGCGATCTGGAGGCGGGGGTCTGGGACGGTGTCGCCGAACTTAGAAATATTCTAGAAGGCGCATTGTCCTCTGAGACAAACAATACTATTTCCGTCGGAAAAGGAGCGTCGCGGCTTCCCAATACGTTGTGCCTGATTGCGCCCGGCTGGAAGGGCGAGACGCAGGTGATGGCGATGGACCTTGCGGGCTTTGCCATTTCGGCGGGGTCGGCTTGTTCCAGCGGGAAGGTGAAGGCGAGCCGGGTCCTGAAGGCGATGGGGTTCGACGAGGCGCAGGCCTCTTCGGCGATCCGGGTGTCCTTGGGGCCGGGGGTGACGAAGGAGGAGGTGCTGCGCTTTGCCGATGTTTGGTGCGCGCAGTATCGCAAGGCCCTGAGCCGGGCTGCCTGATGACTAGAAGACCGGGGACCTGTGCCCCTGCCGTGAGGATGGACCGATGACCGAAGCCGCCGTGAGGGAAGCCGAGATCCGGGATGGGGTGGATCGCGAGACGATCGAAACCGTGCAGGCCATGGCCGGGAAGTACAAATACGGCTGGGAAACCGAGATCGAGACGGAATATGCGCCCAAGGGTCTGTCCGAGGATATCGTCCGGCTGATTTCGGAAAAGAACGGCGAGCCGGACTGGATGCTGGACTGGCGGCTGGCGGCGTTCCGGCGCTGGGTCAAGATGGAGGAACCGCGTTGGGCGATGCTCCACTATCCCGAGATCGACTATCAGGACCAGTATTACTACGCCAAGCCCAAGAGCATGTCGGTCAAGCCCAAAAGCCTTGACGAGGTGGACCCGAAGCTGTTGGCGACCTATGCCAAGCTGGGCATCCCGTTGAAGGAGCAGGCCTTGCTGGCCGGGGTGGAAGCGCCCGAAGGGGAGCGGAAGGTGGCGGTGGATGCGGTCTTTGATTCCGTGTCTGTGGGGACGACCTTCAAGGCGGAATTGGCCAAGGCGGGGGTGATCTTCTGTTCCATATCCGAGGCGGTGCGCGAGCATCCGGAATTGGTGAAGAAATACCTCGGCTCGGTCGTGCCGCAGTCGGACAATTTCTTTGCCACGCTGAACAGCGCGGTCTTTTCGGACGGGTCCTTCGTCTACATCCCCGAAGGTGTGCGCTGCCCGATGGAGTTGAGCACCTATTTCCGGATCAATGCCGAGAATACGGGCCAGTTCGAGCGGACGCTGATCATCGCGGACAAGGGGTCCTACGTGTCCTATCTGGAGGGCTGCACGGCCCCCAAGCGCGACACCCATCAGCTGCATGCGGCGGTGGTGGAGATCGTGGTGCTGGACGATGCCGAGGTGAAGTATTCCACCGTCCAGAACTGGTATCCGGGGGATGAGAACGGCAAGGGCGGCATCTATAACTTCGTCACCAAGCGCGCCGATTGCCGGGGGCATCGGTCCAAGGTGATGTGGACCCAAGTTGAAACGGGGTCGGCGATCACGTGGAAATATCCGTCCTGCATCCTGCGGGGGGATGACAGCCAAGGCGAGTTCTATTCCATCGCCATCGCCAACAATGCCCAGCAGGCCGATACGGGCACGAAGATGGTGCATCTGGGCAAGAACACGAAAAGCCGGATCGTTTCCAAGGGGATCAGCGCGGGGCGGGCGCAGAACACCTATCGGGGGCTGGTGTCGATGCACCCCAAGGCCACGAACAGCCGCAACTACACCCAGTGCGACAGCCTGCTGATCGGCGACAAGTGCGGGGCGCATACGGTGCCTTACATCGAGGTCAAGAACAACTCATCCCGCGTGGAGCATGAGGCGACCACGTCAAAGGTGGATGAAGATCAGCTGTTCTATTGCCGCTCGCGCGGGATGGACGAGGAAGAGGCGGTGGCGCTGGTCGTCAACGGCTTCTGCAAGGAAGTGCTGCAGGCGTTGCCGATGGAATTTGCCATGGAGGCGCAGAGCCTTGTGGCGATTTCGCTGGAAGGGTCTGTTGGCTGACATGTGGGGGGCCAAGCCGATGATCGTGACGACGACGCCTTCGGTCGAGGGCTATCAGATTGCCGAATACCTTGGCATCGTGACGGGCGAGGCGATCATGGGCGCGAATATCGTGCGCGACCTGTTCGCCGGGATCACGGACATCATCGGGGGGCGGTCGGGCGCGTACGAGGCCAAGCTGGCCGATGCGCGCGAGACGGCGCTGAGCGAGATGCAAGAGGCGGCGCGGGCGCGCGGGGCCAATGCCATCGTCGGCGTCGATCTGGATTACGAGGTGATCGGCCAGATGCTGATGGTGTCGGCCAGTGGCACCGCGGTGCGGCTGGGCTGAAGCGGGCACAGGGAATGCTGCACATCGCCTTTGACTTTTCCCACGCGCGCCTCGGCTGCTTTGCAGTCCGGGGGCAAGGGGATTTTGGGCAAGCTGCGGTGGGCGTTGCCGGTCTTTGTGACGTCGGGCCTTGGGCTGACAGCGGCGTTGGCCCAGATGTTGTGACGGGTCGTGCGCCCGTTTCCGAAAAACTGAAAAACCGGGGGCACCGCGCGGCGGCAGCCCCCCTTTGGCATTGAAGGTGGGGCAGATGCTTCAGATCAAGAACCTGCATGTGAAGCTTGAGGAAGAGGACAAGCAAATCCTCAAAGGTGTGGACCTGACGATCGGGGCGGGCGAAGTGCATGCGATCATGGGGCCGAACGGATCGGGCAAGTCGACGCTGTCCTATGTGCTGGCCGGTCGCGAGGGCTATGAGGTGACGGACGGGTCCGCCACGCTGGACGGCGAGGAATTGCTGGAGATGGAGCCTGAGGAGCGCGCGGCGGCGGGGCTGTTCTTGGCGTTCCAGTATCCGGTGGAAATTCCGGGCGTGGGCAACATGACCTTTCTGCGGACGGCGGTGAACGCGCAAAGGAAGGCGCGTGGCGAGGAAGAGATGAGCGCGG
>JBDKFE010000133.1:0-11938 GCA_039798885.1 Pseudomonadota bacterium
GAGCAGCCCGCGAGGCGCCATTCAAACCCTGCGTCGATGAAGATCTGGGCCAGACCCTCTTCCTCGGCCTGTGCGCGGACGAGGCCGGAGCCGGGGACGACCATGGCGCGTTTGACCTTGATCTTCTTGCCCTTCAGGATCGCAGCAGCGGCGCGCAGGTCTTCGATCCGGCCATTGGTGCAGGAGCCGATGAAGACCGTGTCGATGGCGATGTCGGTCAGCTTCATGCCCGGCGTCAGACCCATGTAGTCGAGCGACCGCTTGGCCGCTTCGACCTTGCCGCCGGTGAAGTCTTCGGGCGCGGGGACGGTGCCGGTGATGGGCAGCACGTCTTCGGGCGAGGTGCCCCAGGTCACGACGGGGGCGATGTCTTCGCCCTTGATCGTCACGACCTTGTCGAAATGCGCGCCTTCATCGGTAAAGAGGGTCTTCCAATAGGCGAGCGCGGCTTCCCACTTTGCGCCCTTGGGCGCGTGGGGGCGGCCCTGCACATAGGCGAAGGTCTTTTCATCCGGCGCGATAAGGCCCGCGCGGGCGCCGCCTTCGATGGCCATGTTGCAGACGGTCATGCGGCCTTCCATCGACAGCTCGCGGATCGCTTGGCCGCAATATTCGATGACATAGCCGGTGCCGCCCGCCGTGCCGGTCGCGCCGATCACCGAAAGCGTGATGTCCTTGGCGGTGACGCCGGGGCGCAGCGAGCCGGTGATTTCCACCTTCATGTTCTTGGACTTCTTTTGGATCAGTGTCTGGGTGGCCAGAACATGTTCCACTTCGGACGTACCGATTCCATGCGCGAGGGCGCCGAAGGCACCATGTGTCGCCGTATGCGAGTCGCCGCAGACGACGGTCATGCCCGGCAGAGTCCAGCCCTGTTCGGGGCCGACGATGTGAACGATGCCTTGGCGGATGTCGGACACCGGGTAGTAGTTGATGCCGAAATCCTTGGCGTTCTTGTCCAGTGCTTCGACTTGGATGCGGGATTCTTCGTTGTCGATGTGCTTGTCGCGGCCAGCGGTGGTGGGGACGTTGTGGTCCGGCACGGCGATGGTCTTTTCGGGGGCGCGGACTTTGCGGCCCGTCATGCGCAGCCCTTCGAAGGCCTGCGGCGAGGTGACTTCGTGAACGAGGTGGCGGTCGATATACAGAAGGCAGGTGCCGTCTTCGGCCTGATGGACGACGTGGTCATCCCAGATCTTGTCATAGAGGGTGCGCGGAGCGGTCATGGCTCATCTCTTTCGGATAGGGCTGTGGGGGTGGCGCGGCTGCGCCGGGACGCGGGTGGGCAGCGTCAGATAAGTCGTGCGAGGACGGACCGGCTTTCGCGGGTGAAGCGCCAAGGCAGGCGGGCGTGATCGGCCATGTCGAAGAAGCGGGTCATGCGCGGGTAGATACGCGCGAATCCCTTTTGTGGCAAGCTAGGTTGAACGGATGGGATCACGGAGGTGGCGATGCGGTGGATCGGGGTGGTGCTGGCGGGGCTGTTGGGCGGGCAGGCGGAGGCGGAGACGATGACGCGCAAGGGATATGAGATGCCGGACTTCGTGGTGGAGGTCGCCGAGGGCCCGCGCGAGGTGCGGGCCTATGGGCCGCGTATGGTGGCGGAGGTCACGGTGCGCGGGGATCGGCGGGCGGCGGTGAACACGGGGTTCCGGGTGCTGGCGGGGTATATCTTCGGTGACAATGACGGGGGTGGGAAGATCGCGATGACGGTACCGGTGGAGCAGGCAGAGCAGGGCGAGGGGCTTTGGGTGGTGCGGTTCACCATGCCTGCGGCGGCGGTGTCGGCGGGCCTGCCCGCGCCAAAGGACGGGCGGATCGTGCTGCGCGAGGTTGTGCCGGCGCGGATGGTTGTGGAGGGATTTTCCGGGATGCCCGATGGCGAGGATATGGCCGCGCGGGCCGAGGCGTTGCGGGTCTGGGCCGAGGGTCGGGGACTGCAGGTGGCGGGCGGGCCGGTCTATGCTTTCTACGACGCGCCTTGGACCCCGGCGGGCCGACGGTTGAACGAGGTGGCTTGGGAGCTGCGGTGAGGGCCAGTGTATTTCTGGCGAAAGGTCTTGGAGCGATCCTTCCGCGAAGGATCGGGATCGGTGCGGGGTGGTTCTTCGTGGAAGAACCGGAGCGACCCGTTTTCGCCAGAAAACGCGTGGTCCCCTTGCGCTTCCCCCCGCCCGACTGTATCGCGCGCGCTTCGCGTGCCGTTGAGATAAGAGGCGCGCGGTGTTAGGTTTGTTCCATGCCCTGCGCCGGGGCCTTGCGGCGTGCAACTTCCGGAGGACGATGTCCTGTCTCATTCTGACCCAGCGACCGGGCTTCCGGTCGGGCCGAGGGCGCCGCGCATGAGCGAGTCCGCCACGGTGAGTGCCCCTACCCATACGTCCGAAGAGATTCTGGCCGCCGTCCTGAAATCCGTGGATGACGACAAGGCCGAGGATATCGTGCAGATTGATCTGCGCGGGCGGTCGGATGTGGCCGATTACATGGTCATCTGTTCGGGCCGGTCGTCGCGTCAGGTGGCGGCCATTTCGGAAAAGCTGGTGGACCGGCTGAAGCAGGATTTCCGGCTGTCGTCCAAGATGGAAGGCAAGGAAACGGGCGACTGGGTGCTGATCGACACGGGCGATGTGATCGTCCATGTCTTCCGGCCCGAAGTGCGCGAGTTCTATCAGTTGGAAAAGATGTGGCTTCCGGGAAGCGCCCATCGCGGGGCCTGAGGCCGTGCGGGTGCATGTCTGTGCCGTGGGGCGCATCCGGGCGGATCAGCCCGAGCGCGCGATCTTTGAAGATTACCACATGCGGTTCAACCGCACGGGCAAGCCCTTGGCGCTTGGCCCGATGGTCGAGGTCGAGGTCGAGGACAAGAAGGGCGGCGGCATGGAGGCCGAGGCCGAGTTGCTGTTGCGCGCGGTGCCTGCGGGGGCCTTGCTTGTGACCATGGATGAGCGGGGGCGCGTGATGTCTTCGCCCGAGTTTGCCGCCGATTTGGCGAAGTGGCGCGATGGCGGGCGGCAGGATGTGGCCTTTGTGATCGGGGGCGCGGACGGGATCGCGCCGTCGCTGAGGGCGCGGGCGGATGCGTCGATCAGCTTTGGCAAGATGGTTTGGCCGCACATGCTCGTGCGGGTGATGCTGGCCGAGCAGTTGTATCGGGCGGCGACGATCCTTGCAGGCGGGCCCTATCACCGCGTGTGAGGGCGTGGCCGCAAATTCCTTTGAAGGAATTTGCAAAAGTTTTCGAAAACTTTTGCGCGCCGTGCCGCGCGCGTTGCCCGTTCGGGCCTTGGGCGGTATTGGGGAAGCAAGACCAAGAAGGGGTATCAAGCCATGAGCGTTCCGAAGCCTGTCGTGCTGTGCATCCTTGACGGCTGGGGTCTTTCGGAGCGGCGCGAGGGCAATGCGCCCGCGCTGGCCCATGTGCCGAACTTCAACCGGCTTTGGGCGACCTGTCCCAAGGCTACCTTGACGACCCATGGGCCGGATGTGGGGTTGCCCACGGGGCAGATGGGGAATTCCGAGGTCGGGCATACCAATATCGGCGCGGGGCGCGTGGTGGCGATGGACCTTGGCGCGATCGATCTGGCGATCGAGGATGGGTCTTTTGCGGTGAATGGCGCGCTGCTGGCCTTTGCCGGGAAGGTGAAGGCGGCGGGGGGGGCGGCGCATCTGATGGGCGTGGTGTCGGATGGCGGGGTGCATGGGCATATCGCGCATCTGCTGGCGGCCTGCCGTGCCATCACCGCGCTGGGCGTGCCGGTCTGGGTTCATGCGATCACGGATGGGCGGGACGTGGCGCCATCTTCGGCCGAGGGGTTCATGGCGGAGTTGGTGGCGAAGCTGCCGGTGGGCGCGCGGGTCGCCACGGTGATCGGGCGCTATTGGGCGATGGATCGCGACAACCGGTGGGAGCGGGTGGGCCGCGCCTATGCCGCGATGATCCGGGGCGAGGGCGAGGCTGCGCCCGATGCGGTGGCGGCGGTGTCGGCGTCCTATGCCAAGGGCGAGACGGATGAGTTTCTGGCACCGTCGGTCGTGGCCGGGTATCGGGGCGCGCGGGATGGGGACGGGCTTTTCTGTCTGAACTTCCGGGCGGATCGGGCGCGCGAGATCCTTGCGGCCATCGGGCAGCCGGGGTTCGATGCCTTTGACGTGGGGGTGCGGCCTGCGTGGTCGGCTCTGTTGGGGATGGTGGAGTATTCGGACGCGCATAGCGGCTATATGGCGACGGCCTTTCCCAAGCGAGTGATCGTCAACACGCTGGGGGAATGGGTGGCCAAGCAGGGGCGGACGCAGTTCCGGCTGGCGGAGACGGAGAAGTATCCGCATGTGACCTTTTTCCTGAACGGCGGGCGGGAAGAACCTTTTGTGGGCGAGGATCGGTTCATGCCGAAATCCCCCAAGGTCGCGACCTATGATCTGCAACCCGAGATGAGCGCGCCCGAGGTGGGCGCGAAGCTGGTAGAGGCGATCCGCCATGGCTATGACCTGATCGTGGTGAATTTCGCCAATCCCGACATGGTGGGGCATACGGGCGATCTGGGCGCGGCGATGAAGGCCTGCGAGGCGGTGGATGCCTGTCTGGGCGATGCGGTGGCGGCCTTGGCGGCCTGCGGTGGCGCGATGATCGTGACAGCGGATCACGGCAATTGCGAGATGATGGTCGATCCCGTGACGGGCGGGCCGCATACGGCGCATACGACCAATCCGGTGCCCGTCGTGCTGTTCGGCGGTCCTGCGGGCGCCACCCTGCGGCAGGGGCGGCTGGCGGATCTTGCGCCGACGCTGTTGCAGTTGATGGGGCTGCCGCAGCCGGATGAGATGACCGGGAAGAGCCTGATCGGATGATCCTGCGCGCGGCCCTATTGCTGGCCCTGCTGGGGGCCGCCCCGGTGGCGGCGCAGGGTGTGGCCGAGCAGGCATCGCAGGCCTCCACGGACCTACAGGCGGCGGTCGCCGCGCTGCAAGAGGCCGAGGGGGCGAAGGATCGGGTGGCGGCGCTGACCGCAACCATCCGGGCCTATGAGGACGGGTTGGCCGCGCTGCGCGAGGCGTTGCGGCAGGCGTCCTTGCGCGAGACGGCGCTGAACCTGCGGTTCGAGACGCAGCGAGAGCGGATCGCACAGCTTTTGGGCGTGCTGGCGCGGATGGAGGCGGAGCCGGGGCCGCTGTTGCTGCTGCATCCGGCGGGGCCTTTGGGGACCGTGCGGTCGGGGATGATGCTGGCAGACGTGACGCCCGCCTTGCAGGCCGAAGCGGCGCGGCTGCGCGGAGAGTTGGAGGAGTTGCGCGATCTGCGGGCGTTGCAGGTGGCGGCGGGGCAGACCTTGGCGCGGGGGCTGGAGGCGGCGCAGGCGGCGCGGACGGCGCTGTCGCAGGCGATCAGCGACCGCACGGAACTGCCCAAGCGGTTCACCGAGGACCCGGAGGTGCTGCGCGGTCTGCTGGAAAGCGCCGATACGCTCGAGGCCTTTGCGGCGGGGCTGGCGCCGGATGGGGCGGATGCCGGCGATTTCGCCAGTGCGCAGGGGCGGTTGCCATGGCCGGTGCTGGGGTCGATCCTGTTGCGCCCCGGAGAGGCGGATGCGGCGGGGGTGCGGCGGCCGGGGCTGACCATCGCGACGCGGGCGCGGGCGCTGGTCACGGCGCCTTGGCCCGCAACGATCCGTTACCGGGGGCCGCTGCTCGACTACGGAAATGTGATGATCCTTGAGCCGGGGGGCGGTTATCTTCTGGTTCTCGCGGGTCTGGGCACGGTGTTCGGCGAGGTGGGCGAGGTGGTGGCGCAGGGCGCGCCGCTGGGCCTGATGGGGGGGGACGAACCGGCCCTTGCGGACATTCTTGCCGTGTCGGAAGAAGGTGGTGGCGCGCGCGAGTCGGAAACGCTTTATTTGGAATTGCGGCAGCGTGCCGAGCCGGTGGACCCGGAACCGTGGTTCACCGAGGGAAAGGGTTGAGACGAGATGAGGAAGTTCGTTATGGCCGCGCTGGGCGGCACGGTGGCCGGGGTACTGCTGACCACGCAGGTGGCCGGTCCGCTGATCGCGCAAGAGGCCGAGCGGACGGAGAATGTCTACCAGCAGCTTGACCTGTTCGGCGACATCTTCGAACGGATCCGCGCGCAATATGTGGAAGAGGTGAACAGCGAAGAGCTGATCCAAGCCGCGATCAACGGGATGCTGACGAGTCTCGACCCGCATTCGAGCTATTTGGCGCCGGAAGATTTTGACGACATGCAGGTGCAGACGCGCGGCGAGTTCGGCGGTCTGGGGATCGAGGTCACGCAGGAAGATGGCTTCGTCAAGGTCGTCTCGCCCATGGACGGGACACCTGCCGATGCGGCGGGGATCGAGGCGGGGGATTTCATCACCCATGTGAACGGCGAAAGCGTGATGGGCCTGACGCTGGATGCTGCGGTGGACCTGATGCGCGGTCCGGTCGGGTCGGAGATCATCATCACCGTGGTGCGCGAGGGCGTGGACGAGCCCTTTGACGTGTCGATCATCCGTGACACGATCAAGGTGACGGCGGTCAAGAGCCGTGTCGTGGGCAATACGGTCGTGCTGCGGATCACCACCTTCAACGACCAGACGACCCCCGGCCTGACCGAGGAGTTGAAGAAGCGCGTGGATGAGTTGGGCGGAATGTCCAATGTGGACGGGTTCGTGGTCGACCTGCGCAACAACCCCGGCGGTCTGCTGACCGAAGCGATCAGCGTGTCGGATGCCTTCCTTGAAAAGGGCGAGATCGTGTCGACCCGTGGCCGCGATCCGGCGAATGGTGAGCGGTTCAACGCGACGCCGGGCGACATGGCGGGCGGCAAGCCGATGGTGGTGCTGATCAATGGCGGGTCGGCCTCGGCGTCCGAGATCGTGTCGGGGGCGTTGCAGGATCATCGTCGGGCAATCGTCGTGGGGACCAAGAGCTTCGGCAAGGGGTCGGTGCAAACGGTTGTGCCGCTGCGCGGCGACGGGGCGATGCGCCTGACGACGGCGCGCTATTACACGCCGTCGGGGCGGTCGATCCAGTCGCTGGGCGTGATGCCGGATATCGTGGTCAATCAGCCCGTGGTCGAGGCCCCGGCAGAGGGCGAAGAAGCGGCAACCAGCGAGGCGCGTCAGCCGACGTCAGAGGCCGATCTGCGGGGCAGCATCTCGAACGACTCGATGACCGAAGACGAGCGGAAATTGCTGGAGGAAGAGCGCGCGCGGATCGAAGAGACGGCGAAGCTGCGCGACGAGGATTACCAACTGGCCTATGCCGTGGATATCCTGCGCGGGTTGAACGCGGTCGCTGCGCCCATGGCCGACGGTCAATAAGGAAAGGCGGGCCGTTCCCCGGCGGGGGCGGCCCGGATGCAGGATGGTCGATCCCGAGACGCTGCCTTATCGCCCCTGCGTGGGGGTCGTGCTGATCAACCCGAAGGGCGAGATCTTCGCAGGCCAACGGCTGGATTCCGCGGTGCCTGCATG
This sequence comes from Pseudomonadota bacterium, assembly GCA_039798885.1. Lineage (GTDB taxonomy): Bacteria > Pseudomonadota > Alphaproteobacteria > Rhodobacterales > Rhodobacteraceae > Paragemmobacter. The sequence goes on from JBDKFE010000133.1 coordinate 7,470, forward strand.
GCAGATGCCGCAGGGTGGGATCGATGACGGGGAAAAGCCCCGCGCGGCGGCCCTGCGCGAGTTGTGGGAGGAGACGGGGGTCACCGCCGATCTGGTCGAGTTCGTGGCCAAGACGCAAGGGTGGGTGACGTATGACCTGCCGCCCGAATTGCTGGGCAAGGTCTGGGGTGGGAAGTACCGGGGACAGCGGCAGAAGTGGTTCCTGTTCCGCTTTCTGGGGACGGACGATCAGGTGCGGATCGACAGCGAGCACCCGGAATTTTCGCGTTGGCGTTGGATCGGGGCCGAGGAGATGGTCGCGTCGATCGTGCCGTTCAAGCGGAAGGTCTATGAAGAGGTCGTCGCGGCGTTCCGGGGGTATGTGGCGACGTGAGTTCTGGGCGCGCGCGCGGGGGGTGTGTGCCTTACGATTGGGTTGGGCGGATCAGGAAACGCATTGCGTTTCCCCGCCCGACGCGACCACATCTCCGCAAGACCGTTTCAGCCAAAGTGACAGAGGCCAGCGCCTGCCCCGGCGGGCGAGAAGCGCCCGCCATGGGCGGGGCGGGCGCTGGCCGGGGGCTTTGGGCCCCCGGCGGTTCAAATTGCGATGGCATCGCATGACCGAGGCGATGGCCTCGGCCAGTTTCACCGCGGCTCGTCACTGCGCCGCGATCTGCACGCCCGCGACCATGTCCTTGACCATCGGGATGACCTTCTCGCCATAAAGGCGGATGCTGTCGCAAAGCTGGTCATGCGGCATGGGGCCGGTGGAATACTTCATGTCGAAGCGGGTGACGCCCAGCGCCGTGACGGCGTTGGCGATCTTCCGCGCCACGGTGTCGGGGCTGCCGACATAAAGAGAGCCGTGCGTGATCTCGCCCATGAAACGGTCAGGCGTCACCGGGGGCCAGCCGCGTTCGGCACCGATGCGGTCGAACATGGCCTTGTAATGCGGCCAAAGCTGTTCGGCGGCCAGGTCATCGGTGGCGGCGATGTGGCCGGGGGAGTGGATGCCCACCGGTTTGACCGTCCGGCCCATCTGGGCGCAGGCGCGGTGGTAGAGGTCCACGTAAGGTTTGAAGCGGCGGGGGTCGCCGCCGATGATGGCAAGCATCAGTTGCAGGTCGTGGCGGACGACGCGGACGACCGACTCGGGGCTGCCGCCGACGCCGACCCAAACTTGCAGTCCGGGGCCAAGGGTCGGGTAGACGCGCTGGTTCACCAGCGGCGGGCGGGTCTGGCCGGACCATGTGACGGACTCGTCCCGGATCAGATGGGCGAAGAGGTCGAGCTTTTCTTCGAAAAGGAGTTCGTAATCTTCGAGTTCATAGCCGAAGAGGGGGAAGCTTTCGGTAAAGGAGCCGCGGCCGAGGATGACTTCGGCGCGGCCGTTGGAGATGGCGTTGAGCGTGGAGAAGCGCTGAAACACGCGGATCGGATCGTCCGAGGAGAGGACCGTGACGGCCGAACCAAGGCGGATGCGCGAGGTGCGGGCGGCGATGGCAGACAGGACGACTTCGGGGGCCGAGACGGAGAAGTCGGCGCGGTGATGTTCGCCGATGCCGAGGAAGTGGATGCCCAGTTCATCGGCCAACACGCCCTGTTCCACCACGTCGCGCAGCACCGCGTCATGGGGTTTCAGCTTGCCGTCCGGGCCGAGCGTGGTGTCGCCGAAGGTGTCCAGTCCGAGTTCGACCTGCATGGGGGCCTCCATCCTTTTGCTGCTGCAAGATAGGCGCAACGGGCGGGCGGCGGAACCCTGCATGGCTGCAAGGCGGCTGCGCGCCGATGCAGGGCTGGGGGTTGAAGTGCCGCGTTGTCCCACCCTATGTGCGGGGTGGGCCGGGTGTCGGTCTGGCGGTGCAGGGCGGGCATGGTGGGGATCTGCGGTCTCTTGCGGCGGGTGGCGGCGGTGCTGGTGCTTTTGGCGCTGGTCGCGGCCCCTGTGGCAGAGGCCGCGACCCATGGACCGGGGGCCGTCGCGGCCGCTGCGGATCATGCCGCGTGGCATGATGAGATGGGGCATGATGGGCAGCACGGTCATCACGGGCACCATGACGCGGGCGACCACGACCATTCCGCCAGTGTGATCCTGCCTGCCGCGCCCGCGCTGGCCTTGCCCGAGGGCAAGGCACATCGGTCGGCGCGGGTGCGCGACTTCGCCGGGATCGGGGGCGAGGGGCTGCGACGACCGCCGAGGGCCTGACCCGAACCGAAAGGAGCGGCCATCCCGCCACGGGCGGCGATGGCCTGACCGGGTTTATCAGGACAGGACATGATCCATGGACATCATCCACCGGACGCCAAGGCGCGTCTGGCTTTTTCTGGCAGTTCTGGGGTTTGCCACCCTCTGGGCGGGTGCGGCGCTGGCCCATGCCGTCACCCTTGGCGACAAGGGCTATATCCAAGAGATTACGGGGCCGCAGGTGATCGCGTTCCTCTACCTTGGGGCCAAGCATATGGTGACGGGGTATGACCACATCCTGTTTCTGTTCGGGGTGATCTTCTTTCTGTACGGGATGCGGGAGATCGCGCTTTACGTATCGCTTTTCGCCATTGGCCATTCGGTGACGATGGTGCTGGGCGTCTGGTTCGACTTCGGGATCAACGCCTATATCATCGACGCGATCATCGGGTTTTCGGTCGTCTACAAGGCGCTGGATAACCTTGGCGCGTTCCGGGCGTGGTTCGGGGTGCAGCCGGATACGCGGGTGGCGACACTGGTCTTTGGGTTGCTGCATGGCTTCGGGCTGGCGTCGAAGATCATCGAATACGACATCTCGCCGGACGGGTTGCTGGTCAACCTGCTGGCCTTCAATGCGGGGGTGGAGATCGGGCAGCTGACCGCGCTGGCGGTGATCCTGCTGGTCATGCGGCGATGGCGGGCAAGCCCGTCTTTCGAGGGCCAAGCCTACCGCGCCAACGTCATCATGATGGGTCTGGGGTTCTACCTGATGGGCGTGCAGCTTGTCGGGTTCGCCATGGCCTGAGGGGAGTTTGAGAGATGAGCAGATATGATCGGGACGCGCGGGTGCGCGGGGTTCAGGCGACGTCTGGGGGGTTGATCCGGTCCACGCTTTTGTCGGGCGCGGCGGCGCTGGGGGTGCTGACGGTGGTTTATCTTCCGGCGGAATACGGGGTGGACCCGACGGGGTTCGGCGCGGTGCTGGGGCTGACCGAGATGGGGCAGATCAAGCAGCAGCTTTATGCCGAGGCCGAGGCGGATGCCGCCGCCGCGCCCGTGGTGCTGGACCCCGCCGTGATGGCGCGGCTGGAGCGGATGGAGGCGCAGCTTGCCGATATCGCGGCGATTGTGGGGGCGGATGCCCTGCAGGATGGCGGGGCGGAGGTTGCGCCTGAGGCGGAGGCACCTGCACCCGCGCCAGAGGCAGAGGCCCCCGCACCCACGGCAGAGGCCGGGGCAGAGGAGCCTGCTGGAGTGGCCGAACCCGCCGCGCCCGAGTGGCGGGATGAGGTGAGCTATACCTTGGCCCCCGGTGAGGGGATCGAGGTGAAGCTGGTCATGGAAGAGGGCCAGACCGCCCGTTTCGAATGGACTGCCAACGGGGGCGTGGTGAATTACGACACCCATGGCGATGGGAGCGGGCAGAAGGTCAGCTATGAGCAGGGCCGTGGCGTGCCAGAGCAGGCGGGGGAATTGACCGCTGCTTTCACCGGCAATCACGGCTGGTTCTGGCGCAACCGGACCGATGCGCCCGTGACCGTGACGCTGCGGACGGGCGGCGCGTATGCAGAGATGAAGGCTCCGTAAGGGGGAAGGGGCGGTCCTTTACGGGACCGCCCCTTATGACTTAGGCCACGTCGCGCATTTGAAGTTGGCCGCCGGGGCCGGGGCGGACTTCGAAACGGCTGATCTTGCGGACGAGGTCCGAGAGTTTCGCGCTGCCATAGGTGCGGGTGTCGAAGTCGGGATTGCCTTGGGTGATGAACTGGCCGACCTGACCCAGCGAATACCATTCCGCATCCGGGTCGATGGCGCGCATGGCGGCGATGATAAAGGGGATGGCCTTGGCGGGCGCTTCTTTGGTGCCGGGTTTCGGGGCGTCGGGCAGTTCGGCCTTGGGTGTGCCGCGGGCGGGGGCGGGTTCGGGCTGATCTTCGGCCACGCCAAGGTTTTCGACATAGATGAAGCGCTTGCAGGCCATGCGGAAGGCTTCGGGTGTCTTCTTTTCGCCGATCCCGAAGACGTCCAGCCCCTGTTCGCGGATGCGGGCGGCGAGGCGGGTGAAGTCGCTGTCCGAGGACACAAGCACGAAGCCGTCGAAGAGGCCGGAATGGAGGAAATCCATCGCGGCGATGACGAGGCCGATGTCAGAGGCGTTCTTGCCCTTGGTGTTGGAGAATTGCTGGTCGGCAACAAGGCCCAAGGCTGCCACTTTCTTGGCCCATCCGGCAAGGCGCTGGGCGGACCAGTCGCCGTAGATGCGGCGGACGGAGGCTTCGCCCAAGCTGGCGATTTCTTCGAA
>JBDKFE010000134.1:0-10034 GCA_039798885.1 Pseudomonadota bacterium
TCGATCCTTTCATCCTTCATGCCGGGTTGGGTGGATTTCGGCGCACTGAACCCGGCCTTCGGCGCGATCCTCTTCGGCTTCGTCTCGGGCGCGGCCCTGCTTGCCATCTTTCGCCATGGCGCGTCGCTTGGCGGCATCGGCATCCTCGCCCTCTACCTGCAGGACCGCACGGGGTTCCGCGCGGGCCATACGCAACTCATCTTCGACGCCGCGCTCTTTGCCATCGCCCTGACCTTCCTGCCATGGCACACCGTGGCGTGGTCCTTCCTCGGTGCCGCCGTGGTCAACTTGACCATCGCCATCAACCACAGGCGCGACCGCTATATCGCCACCTGACCGCATGGCCCTAGCCAACAGGCCGCAAACCCTGTATGGCCCCTCGCAACCGCAGAAAAAGCTGAAAGAGATCTCCCCGATGGAGCTTCGCAACATCGCCATCATCGCGCATGTCGACCATGGCAAAACCACACTCGTCGATGAACTGCTGAAACAGTCCGGTGCCTTCCGTGACAATCAGGCCGTGTCTGAGCGGGCCATGGATTCCAACGACATCGAACGCGAACGCGGGATCACGATCCTTGCGAAATGCACCTCGGTCGAACATGGCACCACCCGCATCAACATCGTCGATACCCCCGGCCACGCCGATTTCGGCGGCGAGGTTGAACGCATCCTGAACATGGTCGATGGCGTCGTCCTGCTGGTCGATGCCGCCGAAGGCCCGATGCCGCAGACGAAATTCGTCACCTCGAAGGCGCTCGCCCTTGGCCTGCGCCCCATCGTCGTGCTGAACAAGGTCGACAAGCCGGATGCAGAGCCCGACCGCGCCCTGAACGAGGTGTTTGACCTCTTCGCCAACCTTGGCGCGAATGACGATCAGCTTGATTTCCCCTATCTCTACGCCTCTGGCCGCGCCGGTTGGGCGGACGAAAGCCTTGATGGCCCCCGCAAGGACCTGACCGCGCTGTTCGACCTGATCGTCCGCCACGTGCCCGCGCCGAAGCAGCTTGCCCGTCAGGACGAACCCTTCTCGATGCTGGCGACCACCCTGTCCGCCGACCCCTTCATCGGGCGCATCCTGACAGGCCGCGTTGAATCCGGTCGCCTGAAGGTTGGCGAAACGCTCAAGGCCCTGTCGCGCACCGGGGACCGGCTGGAACAGTTCCGCGTGACCAAGGTCCTTGCCTTCCGTGGCCTGACCCAGACCGCCATCGACGAAGCCATCGCCGGTGACATCGTCACGCTGGCCGGCATGACCAAGGCGACCGTGGCCGACACGCTCTGCGCGCTAGAGATCGACACCGCCCTTCCCGCGCAGCCCATTGATCCGCCGACGATCACCGTCACCTTCGGCATCAATGACAGCCCGCTTGCGGGCCGCGACGGCACCAAGGTGCAGTCCCGCGTCATCCGCGACCGCCTGATGAAAGAGGCCGAAACCAACGTCGCCATCAAGGTCGCCGACACCCCCGGCGGCGAAGCGTTCGAAGTGTCGGGTCGCGGCGAACTTCAGATGGGCGTCCTGATCGAAAACATGCGCCGCGAAGGGTTTGAACTGTCGATTTCCCGCCCGCGCGTGATCTTCAAGGATGACGGCGGCACCCGGATGGAGCCGGTGGAAGAAGTCATCGTCGATGTGGATGACGAATATTCCGGCGCCGTGATCGACAAGCTTACCGGCGAACGCAAGGGCGATCTGGTCGAGATGAAGCCTGCGGGCGTCGGCAAGACCCGCATCATCGCCCATGTCCCCTCGCGCGGGCTGATCGGCTATCACGGGCAATTCCTGACCGACACGCGCGGCACAGGCGTTCTGAACCGCATCTTCCACGGCTGGGTCCCGCATAAGGGCCCGATCCAAGGCCGCCGTCAGGGCGTTCTCATATCGATGGAAAACGGCGTTTCCGTCGCCTATGCGCTGTGGAACCTCGAAGACCGGGGCCGCATGTTCATCGGTCCGCAGGAAAACGTCTACGAAGGCATGATCATCGGCGAACACAGCCGCGACAATGACCTTGAGGTGAACCCGCTCAAGGGGAAAAAGCTGACCAACGTCCGCGCCTCGGGCACGGATGAGGCGGTCCGCCTGACCCCCCACATCAAGTTCAGCCTTGAAGAAGCCATCGCCTATATCGACGATGACGAACTTGTAGAAGTGACGCCGAAAATCATCCGCCTGCGCAAGCGCGTCCTCGACCCGCATGAACGCAAGCGTCAGGCGAAAACGGCCTAACGCGCCGCGCGCGCCCCCTCGCGGGGCGCGCGGAACTCTGACCGCGCCCATTTCATGAACCCGGCGATCCGCGGATCGTCCGACGCCTTGGCATCCGCCACCGCCCAGATATCCAAAGGCGGCGCCTGCGGGGCATCCAGCGGCAACAAACGCGCATCGCTTCCCGCCAGCGCCACAGGCAACAGTGCGATGCCCAGACCCGCCGCACAGGCCTCGGCCATGGTGGGCACGTTGGGCGACAGCATCGTCACATTGCCCCCCTGCCGCGTCAGCCAGCGGAAGCTTTCCACATCGGCCAAGGCCTTTGAGGCGCGGATGACGCCCAGCCCTTCCAGACTGTCCAGCCGTCCCCGGATCCGATGGGCCGCCACATATTGTGGCGCCGCATAAAGCCGGACCGCCACCCGCCCGATATGCTGCCCCGTCATCCTCTGCGGCGCGGCGGCCATGGGGGCCACCATCACCTCCCACGCCTCCGGCTCCAGCCCATAGACATCGTCATGCTGGATCAGTTGCGCCGTCGTATCCCCCTGCATCGCCCAAAGCGGCAGACCCGCTTGCAGAAACAGCCGCCCCAGCATCGCGCAACTCGCCACGCGCAACGGTGGGGCTGCATCGGTCAATTGCGACTTCACCTGTTCATAGACCTGCGCCATCTGCCGTGCGGCGGCGACCAGCGCCTTTCCCCGCGCATTGGGCGTCATGCGCCCCGTCTCGTCGCGCAAAAAGACAGGCTGCCCCAGCGCCTCGATCGCGGCCAGACGCCGCGACATGGTCGATTGGCTGATCCCGGCCATTCGCGCAGCCCCGGACAGGCTGCCTGCATCTGTGATCAGCAGGACGTCACGCAGATCATTCCAATCCGGAAACAGCGTCGCCATTGTCCAGAACTCCCTTCAAGAAAGGTCTTTCGGCACTGAAACAACGGTCAATCGCAAAATGCCCCGAAATTGGGCGCGGATCGTGAGCAAAGCTTAACGCCCTGCAAGTTGGCGTCAACGCCCCAAGCGTGCCAACGAATCTTAGGCAGCCAGCCGTCTCGGACAGGGCTCAAAGGGCCGCAAAGCCACATCCGCGCCCTCAAAGACGCAGAAAGACCCGGCCGGAACCTCTGTCCAGTCCCCCTCGTCCTGTTCCAGCGGCTCGGACACCACCGCCCGTCCCTGCCGCCGATCCGACCAGCGATGATAAAGTGTTGGTGCATGGGCATCCGTTGCATAGCGCACGGCAAACAGCCGCGCTCCATCCGACAGCGCCGCCGTCAGCCGCAAATGCGGTGCCGCGCCCTTGGCCTGTGCCAAGGCGATCACCCGCGCGGCGGCACGCTGAAGCGCACCTTGCGGATCGTCCTCCAACCCTTCGGCCAGCGCGATCAGGAACAGCGCCTCACTGTCGGTCGCGCCTTTGCGATGCGGATAAAGGTCGTCGCGGATCATCATGTCGGCATCGCGCCGGAACGCATCATACCCGCCGATCTGGCCGTTATGCATGAAAGACCAGCGCCCCACCGTAAAGGGATGGCAGTTGTTCCGGCTGGTCGCCGTCCCGGTCGACGCGCGAACATGCGCCAGAAACAGCCCCGACTTCACCTGCGCCGTCAGGCTGCGCAGGTTGGGGTCCGACCATGCGGGCATCACGTCGCGGTAAAGCCCCGGCTCAGGCCTTTCGCCATACCATGCCACGCCGAACCCATCGGCATTGATCGCCGTATGGCATTGCGTGGCACAATGGCTTTGATGGATCAGCGAATGGCCCGGGCGGCTGACGATCTCTTCCAGAAAGATCGGCGCGCCCACATAGGCTGCCCAGCGGCACATCAGATGCACCCCCAGAAGATCAGGAAAACCAACATGCTCCGCCTCGGATTCTTGTTTTCCGGCAGTTTAGCATGAAAACGGCCCCCGCAGGGGCCGCTTTATCCACAGGTCGCAGAAAATTGCGCGCAGCGCTCACTCGATCTCTTCGACCACCATCAGGTCCCGCACGCTCGCCCCTTTGGCAAAGGCCAGCGCCGCCTGATAGGCCGGAGAGTTGTAGCACTCCACCGCGCGCTCAAGGCTTGGGAACCGCGCCACGACATTGCGCGGACGGTCGTTCCCCTCAAGCTGCACATAACGGCCGCCACGGGCAAGGAAAACGCCCCCATGCGCGGCAATCGCCTCGGTCGCGCCCTTGGCGTATTTCGCATAAGCCTCGGTATCGGTCACATGCACATGGGCAATCCAGAGTGCGGTCGGCATCCTCAACCCCCGATCGCGGCTTCGGCCGCTGCAATTGCCGCATCGGCCAGCGCGATATCCGCGCCCCCCGCCTGCGCCATGTCTGGGCGGCCACCGCCGCCCTTGCCGCCCATCGCCTCGGCCGCGGCCTTGACCAGCGTCACCGCCGACAGCCGCGCCGTCAGGTCCGCCGTCACACCCGCCGCCACGGCAGGCTTGGCCCCGGTATCCGCGATCAGCAGCACCGCGCCGGACCCGATCCGCGCCTTCATCTCGTCGATCAGCGCGGGCAGGTCCTTGCCGGACACGCCAGACAAGACCTGTGCAAGGAACTTAACGCCCCCCACATCCTTTGCCTCTGGCCCGCCCTTGGCCCCGCCGCCCATCGCCAACTCGCGCCGCAACTGCGCGACCTCGTTCTGCAGCGCGCGGCGTTCATCGGCCAGCGCCTTCACGCGGTCCACGATCTCGGCCACCGGGGCCTTCAGAACGCTTGCCACATCGGCCAGACGCGCATCCTGCAGGCGCAGATGCTCCAGCGCGGCAGCCCCGGTCAGCGCCTCGATCCGCCGCACGCCCGCCGAAGACGCCGAATCGCCCAGCAGGACAAAGGCCCCGATATCCCCCGTCCGCTTCACATGCGTCCCGCCGCACAGTTCAAGGCTATAGGTCTTGCCATCCGCCCCCTTGGCCGACCCTTCCAGCACGCCCATCGACACGACGCGGACTTCTTCGCCATATTTCTCGCCGAACAGGGCCTGCGCCCCGATGGCGCGTGCATCGTCGGGCGTCATGATCCGCGTATCGACCGGGCTGTTCTGACGGACGAAATCGTTCACCTCCGTCTCCACCTGCGCCAGTTCCGCCGCCGACAGCGCCGTGGAATGGCTGAAGTCGAACCGCAGCCGATCCGGCGCGTTCAAGCTGCCCTTCTGCGCCACATGATCCCCCAGCGCGCGCCGCAGCGCCTCGTGCAGCAAGTGCGTCGCGGAATGGTTTGCGCGGATGGCCGAACGGCGCTTGTGCTCCACCTCAAGCTTGGCGGGTTGACCCTTCTGGATGGACCCTTCCACCACCTCGGCCACGTGGATGAACACCCCCGCCGCCTTTTTGGTATCCGTCACATGCGCCAGACCCGTCTGCGTCCGCACCCAGCCCGCATCGCCCACCTGACCGCCCGACTCGCCATAAAACGGCGTCTGGTTGACCACGATCTGCACCGTGGTCCCGGTCTCTGCCGACCCGATCCCCGCCCCATCGCGCACCAGCGCCAGAACGACGCCCTCGGCCGCTTCGGTGTCATAGCCAAGGAATTCGGTCGCGCCATGCGCTTCGGCCAGTTCGAACCAGATTTTGGCGTCCTTCGCCTCGCCCGTCCCGGCCCAGCTTGCCCGCGCCTTTGCGCGCTGCTCGCCCATCGCGGCCTCGAATCCGGCGACATCCACCGCGCGGCCCTTTTCGCGCAGCGCATCCTGCGTCAGGTCCAGCGGGAAGCCATAGGTATCATACAGCTTGAACGCCGCCCCGCCCGGCAGGTCCGCCCCGTCGGGCAGCCGCCCCAATTCCTCGTCCAGCAGCTTCAGACCACGGTCCAGCGTCTGCTTGAATTTCGTCTCCTCCAGCCGCAGCGTCTCTTCGATCAGGGCCTGCGCGCGGGCCAGTTCCGGATAGGCCCCACCCATCTGCCGCACCAGCGCCGCCACCAGCTTGTGCATCACCGGATCCTGCGCGCCCAGCATATGCGCGTGCCGCATCGCCCGCCGCATGATCCGCCGCAGCACATAGCCGCGCCCTTCGTTCGACGGCATAACGCCATCCGCGATCAAGAAGGACACCGACCGCAGATGGTCCGCGATCACGCGATGGCTCACCTTGCCGGGGCCATCGGGATCGGCATTCGTCGCATGGGCCGACGCTTCGATCAGCGACCGCATCAGGTCGGTGTCGTAATTGTCATGCTTGCCTTGCAGCAGCGCGCCGATCCGTTCCAGACCCATGCCAGTGTCGATCGACTGCATGTCCAGCGGGCGCATGCTGCCATCCGCGAACTGCTCGTTCTGCATGAAGACGTTGTTCCAGATCTCGATGAAGCGGTCGCCATCCTCATCCGCTGACCCGGGCGGGCCACCCCAGATATGGTCGCCATGGTCATAGAAGATCTCTGTGCAGGGCCCGCAAGGACCCGTCGGCCCCATCCGCCAGAAATTGTCATCCGTCGGGATGCGGATGATCCGGTGATCTTCCAGCCCCGCCACCTTCTTCCAGATACCCGCCGCCTCGTCATCGGTATGATAGACCGTGACGCACAGCTTCTTGGGGTCGATCCCGAAATCCTTGGTCAGCAGCTCCCAGGAAAAGGCAATCGCCTCGGCCTTGAAATAGTCGCCAAAGCTGAAATTCCCAAGCATTTCAAAGAAGGTATGATGCCGCGCCGTGTAGCCCACATTGTCAAGATCGTTGTGCTTCCCCCCCGCGCGCACGCATTTCTGCGCCGTGGTCGCGCGCTTGTAATCCCGCGTCTCGACCCCGGTGAAGCAGTTCTTGAACTGCACCATCCCCGAATTGGCAAACATCAGCGTCGGGTCATTGCGCGGCACAAGCGGTGAGGAGTCCACCACCCGGTGCCCATTGCGCTGGAAGAAGTCGAGGAAGGTGGAGCGGATATCGTTCAGCGACGCCATGCTCGAGAGGCCCTTTCAAAGGCGGAATACCGTTTCGGACCCCCAATTAGCCCCCGAACCCGCCCCTGTCCACATCATCGGGCCGGGGCAATGAAAAAAGGCCGGAACCTTGCGGTTCCGGCCCCGAATTTGTCCATCCGGTCAGGGTTTACATATCGACGACGTCGCCGTCATCCGCCCCGCCCGCCATCGTGAAATCCAGACCGTTCGCCGCGCGGATCTTATCCTCGATCTCCATCGCCAGCGCGGGGTTCTGTTTCAGGAACAGCTTGGCATTCTCGCGCCCCTGCCCGATCCGTTCATCCCCATAGGAATACCACGCGCCCGACTTCTCCACGACCCCGGCCTTCACGCCGATATCGATCAATTCGCCGGTCTTAGAGATGCCTTCGCCATACATGATGTCGAATTCCACCTGCTTGAACGGCGGCGAAACCTTGTTCTTCACCACCTTCACGCGGGTCGTGTTCCCCACCACCTCGTCCTTTTCCTTGATCGATCCGATGCGGCGAATGTCGAGCCGGACAGAGGCATAGAATTTCAGCGCGTGACCGCCCGTCGTCGTTTCCGGGCTGCCGAACATCACGCCGATCTTCATGCGGATCTGGTTGATGAAGATGACCATGCAATTCGACCGCCCGATAGAGGCCGTCAGCTTCCGCATCGCCTGAGACATCAGCCGCGCCTGCGCGCCGACCGTGGCATCGCCCATGTCGCCCTCAATCTCGGCCTTGGGGGTCAGCGCGGCGACCGAGTCGACCACGATCAGGCTGACGGCACCGGATCGCACCAGCGTATCGACAATCTCCAGCGCCTGTTCACCCGTGTCGGGCTGCGAAATCAACAGCTCATCCAGATTGACGCCCAGCTTCTTGGCATAAGATGGGTCCAGCGCGTGTTCCGCATCGACAAAGGCGCAGACGCCGCCCTTCTTTTGCTCTTCGGCCACCACATGCAGCGTCAGCGTCGTCTTGCCCGAAGATTCCGGCCCATAGATTTCCACGATCCGCCCCTTGGGCAGCCCGCCGATCCCCAGCGCGATATCAAGTCCCAGCGATCCGGTCGAAGTTGCCTCGATCTCCATCACCGGGTTGTTCTCACCCAGCTTCATGATCGAGCCCTTGCCGAACTGCCGTTCGATCTGTGCCAGAGCGCTTTCCAGCGCCTTCGCCTTGTCCATTTCGCGCTTCCCGTTCAAGTCGAGGAGGTTCGCCACCGCCATGTCCGTCTCCTTATTCCACAGCCGCGACCGGGCGGCAATTGCTGCGCTTGTTCCCCAAGTGTTCTCATTCTTATGAGCACAAAAAGAGAACATTTCAATCAAAATCGACGAAGGCCACGGTATGGGACAAAGGATTAACAGGCGGTTTACGCCCTCGCCTTGCGCCCGGGCCTTGTGTAGAAGGCCGCCGAAGCGAAAGGGGTGTGTCATGCTGGTATTCTGGGAACAACGTCTGGCGATTCTCGCGACGCCCAAGACGGGCTCCACCGCGATCGAAACGGCGCTCGATTCGTTGGCGACCCTGTCGATCCAGCGTCCTGCGGTGCTGAAACACACCTCCGTCCAACGCTTTCACCGCTTCATCGGTCCCTATCTTGAAACCACCTTCGGCCAGCCCTTCACCGTCGTGGCCCTGATGCGGGAACCGCGCGATTGGCTGGGATCATGGTTCCGCTACCGGCAGCGCGACGATCTGGCGGACCCGCAGAAATCGACGCGCGGAATGGATTTCGACCGCTTCGTGAACGCCTGGTGTGACGACCCGCAACCGGAATTCGCCAAGGTCGGCTCTCAGTCCCGGTTCCTGAAACCGAAGGGAGAGCGCGGGCTCGACCATCTCTTCCGCTATGAAGAGATCGACACCTTCGTCCATTTCCTCGAAGACCGTCTCGATTGCGAGATCATCCTTCCGCGTCTGAACGTCTCGCCCGACGCGCCGCTCGATCTGTCGCCCACGACCGAGGCGCGGCTGCGCCGGACGGCGGCGCAGGATTTCGCCCTCTACGAAACGCTCCGCCCGGATCTGTGAAACGCATGCCCACGGACCCTTGCCAGCATCGTGATGGCGGCCAAGCCTGACCTGAACCGTGCCGCTGCGCGGCCCGGTCTGGCGGGGGTTGGACTGGACGACATCGCCCTCACCTGCGCCCCGCGCGCCACTGCAAAGGCAAGGCAGGGGATGCCCGCCTACCGGGCTACCCGACAGCCCCGGTTCAGGCGCGGCCCAGCTTGGCCATGCGCGCCGCGCGCAGGCGGTCGAAATCGTCACCCGCGTGATAAGAAGACCGCGTCAGCGGCGTGGCCGACACCATCAGAAAGCCCTTGCCATAGGCCGCCGTCTCGTAGCCCTTGAATTCGTCCGGGGTGACAAAGCGGGCGACGCGGTGGTGCTTGGGCGTCGGCTGCAAATATTGCCCGATGGTCAGGAAATCCACATCCGCCGCGCGCATATCGTCCATGACCTGCAGAACCGCCTGCCGATCCTCGCCCAGCCCCACCATGATCCCCGACTTGGTGAACATGCCCGGATCAAGGTCCTTCACCTTCTGCAACAGCCGCAGCGAGTGGAAGTAGCGCGCGCCGGGGCGCACTTCCGGGTAAAGCCCCGGCACCGTTTCAAGGTTGTGGTTGAACACGTCAGGCCGCGCCTCCACCACCTTTTCAAGCGCCTCGGGCGGGCATTTCAGGAAGTCGGGCGTCAGGATCTCGATCGTCGTTTCGGGCGCGCGGTGGCGGATGGCGCGGATGGTCTGGGCGAAATGCTCGGCCCCGCCATCCTCCAGATCGTCCCGGTCGACCGAGGTGATGACCACATGCTTCAGGCCCAACTGTTCCACCGCATGGGCCACACGGCCGGGTTCAAAGGCATCCAGCGCCTGCGGCTTTCCCGTCGCGACGTT
>JBDKFE010000135.1:0-3146 GCA_039798885.1 Pseudomonadota bacterium
TGTATCATTTCACGGTGGGCGGGCTGCGGTTCCTGCACATGGGCGATATCGGGACGGCGGTGCCGGACGGGCATTTGCAGGCGCTGAAGGGCAAGGTGGATGTGCTGCTGGCGCTGACTGGCGATCATGCCACGATCCCGCTGCCTGATCTGGACGAGGCGATCCGGGTGATCGGTCCGAAGGCGGTGATCCCGATGCATTACTATAGCCCCAAGGGCGTGCTGAAGATCGAGCCGGTGGAAAGCTTCCTCGCCCGTGTGCCGGCGGAGAGTGTCACCCGCGTCGGCGGGTCCGAGATGGAATTGACGCCCGACATGCTGCCTGACAGCGGCACGCCGAGGGTCTTTGTTTTCGAGCAATCGCGCTGAACCTTCCCCTGAGGGTCAAGCAACCTGCCCCCGCCCTCGATTGGGCGGGGGTTTTTTCTGAGGATCACGATCATGACCGACCTTGCCCCCAGCCATGCCCGCAACATGCGGCTTTTGTCGCAGAGCGATCAGGGCGGGCGGCCCGATGGGGTGCAACTGATGGTGCATCGCGGGTTCGGCTACGTCGGGCATATCTTTTCCAAGGGGTTCAGCGTGATCGATCTGCGCGATCCGGTGAACCCGCGCCCCGTGGCCTTTGTTCCCGCGCCGCCGAATACGTGGAACCTGCATCTGCAGACGCAGGATGATCTGCTGCTGGTCATCCACAACAAGGACATGTTCGCGCAGGCCGACATGGGCGACGAGAGGGCCTATTACAAAGGCGGGGTCAGCCATCATGCGGGGGGCGCGCGGGACTGGTCGGCGGGGATGGCGGTCTATGACATCTCGCGCCCCGAAAGCCCGCGGCAGATTGGGTTCATGAAGGTCGAGGGGATGGGCCTGCACCGCATCTGGTACACGGGCGGGCGCTGGGCCTATGCGTCGGCGCTGCTGGACGGGTTCACGGATTACATCCTGATCGTGATCGACATGGCCATGCCGGAAAAGCCGCTTTTGGCGTCGCGGTTCTGGCTGCCGGGGATGAACGCGGCGGCGGGCGAGGTGCCGGATTGGCCGCTGCCAGTGGGGCGGTTCGGGCTGCATCATCCGATCGTGGAGGGCGACATCGCCTATTGCAGTTGGCGCGATGCCTGTCTGGCGATCGTGGATGTGTCTGACCGTCATGCGCCGAAACTGATGAACCATGTGGTATGGTCGCCGCCCTTTGGGGGTGGGACGCATAATGCCTTGCCGCTGCCGGGGCGGGAGCTGCTGGTCGTCGTGGATGAAACCGTACTGGATCATGGCGAGGATGGGATCAAGCCGATCTGGGTGTTCGACAATCAGGTGAAGGGAAAGCCCGTCAGCATATCCACCTTTCCGCCGCCGTCGGACCGCGACTATCACGCCGTGGGGGGGCATTTCGGGCCGCATAACATCCACGAGAACCGCCCCGGCACCTTTCAGTCGGAAACGCTGATCTTTTCCACTTGGCAGAATGCCGGGGTCCGGGTGCATGACATCACGGACCCGTTCCGCCCGGTGGAAGTGGGGGCCTGCGTGCCGCCGCCGCCCGCGCGGATGGTGGACCCGCGCCCGAACCGCGCGCCCGTGTTGCATTCGGCGGATGTGCATGTGGACCGCAACGGGTTGGTCTATGCGACCGACTTCAATGCGGGCCTGTCGGTGATGGAGTATTTGGGCTGATTTAAGGTTCGCCGCCCAAACGCTGATAGAACCGTTCCAGCGCCGAGGCGGTGTTCTTGAGGCTGTCGGACCGGCCGCCCTCTTCTTCGAACAGAAGGCCGATGTAGAGCAGGTCCACGAGGTAGATCTGGCTGATCCGCCCTTCGAGGAAGTCGCCGTAGAGCGGGACAGAGGGGGTGGCCGAACTCCAGGTCACCAGCGTCGTCTCGGCAGCGCGGGCGACGGGGGAGGTGGGGTCGCTGGTCATCGCGATGGTGGTCGCGCCCTTTTCCCGCGCCAGCCGCAGGGCAGAGGCGATGCCCTGCGTCGTGCCGGTATGCGAGATGCCGATCATCACGCAATCCTTGCCAAGGTTCGCGGCCAGCACCACCTGCGTGTAGTGATCCGCGCAGGCCACGGCATCGAGACCGGCCTTCATGAAGAGGTGCGCCGCCTCGTCACAGATGGCCGCCGCGCCGCCGACACCCACCAGCACCACCTTGCGCGCGCCACGGATGGCGCGGATGCAGGCGTCGATGCGTTCGGAATCGAGCATCCGCTGCGTGCCCTGAATGGACGTGGAGAGCAGGTTCGCGAGCTTGGCCGAGGTGGCGATCAGCGTGTCGGTCTGGTCAATCTCGGCCGGGATATTGGCGAAGGAGGAGCGGGTGACGGCCCCTTCGGCGAGCGAGAGTTTCAGGTCGGGAAAGCCCGAATAGCCCAAGGCGCGGCTGACGCGGCTGATCGTCGCCTCTGACAGCCCCAGCGTCTGGGCGAGTTCGGTGATCGACAGGCTGAGCCGTGTGCCTGCGTGGTCGCGCAGGTAGTCGGCCACGATCCGTTCGGATTTCCGAAGGGACGTGTAGCGTTCTTGAATCCGCTGAACCAGATCGCCCCCGGCTTGCGGGGCGGATGAGTCAGGCATCGTCTTCTCCCTCTTTGGGGGGAAGATAGGGACCGCAGGGCGTTACTGGAAGAAGTTTTCACATAATTTCGATCAGGCGCGGCACGTGGTGGCGGGATTGCTCCGGTCAAGGTGATGAAAAGGCGCGGTAAAATAGGTTTCCTCGGGCAACCCTGAAAGAAGGTTTCATAATTCTGCGCTGTGCGGGGCAGTTTTGCAAAAAATTTTCTCGACAACCGACGCGCCGGAAACTACACAAATCCCAGAGTAAATAGCCGTATATGCCGAATCTATCGGCAGTTGGGAGGAGAGATGGGAGCCGCTGCCACGTTGCAGAATGCGCCTTCGCGCGATTTTTTGGAAAAACTTTTCCGCACAGCTTACAAGATACGGGTCTTTGAGACCGAAGGGATCAAGCTGTATCGGCAAGGTCTGATCCGGGGGTATTTCCACCCCTATCTGGGGCAGGAAGGCATCGCGACGGGCGTCTGCGCGGCACTGAAAGAGGGGGATTACATCGCCTCTACCCATCGCGGCCACGGGCACTGCATCGCCTGGGGCGCGGATGTGAAGAAGATGGTGGCCGA
>JBDKFE010000136.1:0-13022 GCA_039798885.1 Pseudomonadota bacterium
TGGCGGACCGGGGGCTAGATGTCCCCGGCGATGCGGAGTTCGACGCATTGCCCGACGAGCGCGCGCTGTGATGCCTCAGGCGGTCGTTCTAGGCGCAGGTCTTTCCGTGTTCCCCCAACCACCTGCGTTGCCCGTCCTGCAGGCTTGATCCGGGCGCGGTGTGTTGCAACAGGATGCAGCAAAGATTTTCCAGCCATTTATAGGGTTTGGCCTTTGTTGCCGCCTGTGCAAACCCTGTCGCGCCACAAGACGTTGTCCGCCCAATTCCACGCTTAGCCAGAGAACTGACCCGTCGCGCGAACCTCGCCGTTGCGCGCGATGAAGAGCGTGCTCATCCCGTGGGATTGCGCGAAACCGGGGCCTGCGTCCATGCCCAGCACCATCAGGGCGGTCGCCATGGCATCTGCCATCATGCAACTGCGGGCGATGACCGTGACAGAGGCCGGGGCGTCCGGAAGCGGTGCGCGCGTGGCGGGACTGAAGGTGTGCGACAGCCGCCTGCCGCGGATGGTCAGAAAATGGCGATAGTCGCCCGATGTGGCCACCGCCGTGTCGTCCAAGGTGATTACGGAATGGTCGCCACGGCTGGACCCATGCGGGTCGTCGATGCCTATGGACCAGAGCGCGCCGTCCAGCCGCGTGCCGATCGCCCTTACCTCGCCGTCGATGGAACAAAGCGCATGGGCGAAGCCAAGCGCGCGCGCAGTTTCCGCAAGGCGGTCGACGCCATAGCCCTTGGCAATGCCCGATAGATCGAGTGCGAGGGGGGCCGATTTGCGGGCCAGTCCGGCCCTGCGGTCGATCTGCAGGGCCTCGCGCGCGGGGACGCGACGGGCCGCGCTGGCGGTCCGGATCGCATTCAGGTCGATCCCGCCAGACCCGAATCCCCATGCCCGGATGGCATCGCCCAGATTCATCTCGAACGCGCCATCGGTTGCGGCGCTGACTGACAATCCCGCCTCGAGCACGGCCAGAAGCGGATCCGGCAGGGCCAACCATTCGCCGGTCGGGGCGGCGTTGAACCGCATCAGCGCGCTGTCGGGGGACCATGTCGACATCTGGTCGTCCACTTCGTCCACACTGGCCTGAAATGCGTCGCCAAGGTCTTGGGGTATTCTGGCCTCTGGCGGGATATCGATCAGCACCTCCCACGTGGTTCCCATCGTGGAACCCGTAAGGCAAAATGGGCCTGCATCAGTAGCTGTCTTCCGCATAGCGCCCCCCGTCGCGGAGAGTGTCGGGTGACAGTCCGACGGGGGCAAGAATGTCGGTCAGCGCGTCGCGCACGCCCAGTGCCATATCGCGCCCGCCGCAGACCATGATGCGCGCACCCGCCGCCACGAGGTCGCGGACGCGGTCCGCATCGGCACGCAAGCGGTCCTGCACATGCTGACGCGAGGCCGTGCGCGAGAAGGCGGTGACGAGGTGGGTCAGCCGCCCGTCTTCGGACCAGCGGCGCAGGTCGTCCGCATAGAGGAAGTCCGCCTGCGGGTGCCGCGCGCCGAACCAGAGGTGGACGGGACGGCGCAATCCGTTGGCACGGATGAAACCGGCAAGCGGTCCGATGCCCGTGCCCGCACCGATGAGAAGGAGCGGTGCCGCGCTGCGGTCGGGGCGGAAGGCCGGGTTCGGCCGGACGAAGGCGGTAATGGTCTGGCCCGGCTCAAGGTCGATCAACTGCCCAGAGCAAAGGCCGCCCGGATGTTTCCGCACGACGATTTCGGCAAATCCGTCCTTGCCGCCCGAGGCGAGTGAATAGTAGCGCGGCACCGGGCTACCTTTGGGCAGGATGCCCAGCAGGTCGCCCGGTTGGAAGGGGGGCAGCCTGCGGCCTGCAAGCCGATCGCGGAGGGATGATCCCGGCAGGGCAAAGCGCAGGATGGCGGTGGGTGCTTGCACTGCCTCGCCATGGACGCGGCGCGCGGTAAGCGTCAGCTGCGTTCCGCGCGGTGCGGCGGGTTGGTGAACAACGTCAAGCGGGATGCCGATGGCCTGCCCGAAGGCACGGGACCAGCGGGCGAAGGCCTGTGCCGATTGGCGGTCGATGCGGTCAAGCGGAAGAAGCTGCTGCCATCCCGCCTTGCGTGCTGCGGCATCCAAGCTTTCGGCAAAGGCGCAGAAGGCCGGAAATCCGCGATCACCGAAGCCCAGGATCACAAGCGGTGCCGTCGGGTGGGGCGGTGTGGACGCAAGGCGCTCTGCCATGCCTCGTGATGCGGCGGGTGCTTCGCCGTCGCCGTAGGTTGCGGCCATGATGACGACGCGTCTGGCGTTGGCATAGGTGGCAGGAGCGAGGCTTGCCAGCGGGGCAATGTGGACCGTGCCGCCTGATTTTCTCAGGTCCGTGGCAAGGGACCGGGCAAAGCCCCATGTGCTGCCGCCTTCACTGGCGACAAGGATCACAGTCTCTGCGCGGTCGGCGCGGGCCATGGCGCGCAAGCCGACGCGGGACGCGCGGCCCTTGACCCAGAGGATCGTTCCCGTCGCCGTCAGGGCCGGGGTGGCAAGCGTGAGAAGGCCAAGGATCACGCCCCAGATCGCGGCACCTTCACCCGTGTGCAGCAGGTAGACCCATTCGCCCAGCCGCGCCCAAGGACCATTGGCCTGCCACGCCAGAAGCAAACCCGTGCCCTGATCGACATAACCCATGCCATCGGCCGTGGTCAGCGCAAAGGCATCGGTCGCATCCCCTGCATAGGGAAAGGTCAGTTCGCGCAGGTCGGATACAGGAATGTCCTTCAACGCCTGCATGTCTGCGGGCGCAAGCCCTGTCAGGCCGCTGACGGCTGCGGGAAAGGCGGGGTTTGCCTCGTCCATGGGCAGCAGCTCGAAGGTATCGGCGGTGATCCAGAGCGCGCTCAGCGTCGAAATCGCCAGTGTCAGGACCGCGACGCGGGCCAGTTCGCCATGCCAGCGGCTTGCCGACGGTCCGCGCATGGGTGCCAGAAGTCGGCGCAGGCCACCCTGCCTGCGGGCAAGCAGCGCGGTACCTGAAAGGATCAGCACCAGCATGGCGGCAGCACCTGCCGCCGTGGTCCAGCGCCCAACCTCCCCCAGCAGAAGCGCCCGGTGCAGATCGGTCAGCCACAGTTGCGCGCCGGACGGATCGGCCGTTCCTGCGTCCAGCCCGGTCGCCGGATCGATCACGGCCGCGCCCGGCATGTTGCCATCGAACCAGTAGGCCGTGATCCGCCCCGACGGCGCGCGGCGGACCTGTTCCACCGTCGGATGGATTGCCAAAATGCGGGTCGCCAGTTCCGCGACAGTCTGTCCGGGCACGTCGGCCGGTGCGGTGGTCCGTTCCATTGCAGGAAAGACCGACAGGGCCGCCCCGCTGATCGACAGCACGAGCAAGAGGGCAGCGGCCAGAAGGCCCGGCCAGCGGTGGAACGAACGAAGCATGGCGTGAACCGTCAGAAGGCGTAGGTGAAATCGGCGATGTAGCGGCGGCCCGGCACGGGCGTGCCAGCGCCCGTCGTCGTCAGGGGCACCGCGATCTCGTTCGGGCTGTCCCGCATGTCTTCGACCGCGGCATCGATGTGCAGCGTATAGCCCGCATCGAAGAGTGCATCTGCAAGGTCCATGGTCAGTTCAAGGCTGCGCCCCGCACCGACACTTGCGCCGGTGATCCCGTCCACCTGCGCCACATCCCCACCGGTGAAGCGGGACCAATCGGAGAGATGCCTGTAATACTTCGACCTTCCGCCCGCCATCCACAGGCTGCCCGCATAGTCGCCCGAAGGGTCGGTGACATAGATGGCCAGATAGGCCCCCGGTCCCCCATAAGAGGACAGCGTGGTGGTCAGGGTGACGGGCCGGGCCATGGCGAGGCCCGGCGCAACAAGGGCGGTGGTCAGCGCCAGCGCCACGAGAAGCGGTTTCATGTTCGGGATTCCCTTCAGTTCGATCTGACCTGCGGCGCGGTGCCGTTGGTGAAAAGGCCGTTCCTTGGCGGGGCGACGGACCCGGCAGGGGCGGCATTGCCCATTGTCCCGTCGAGGCAGTCGTCATCGGTTTCGACAGGGCAGTCCTCACCTTCGCTGTGGTCGCCGTTGTCATCACCGCTGTCACTGCCACCACCGTTCGACCAGACCCATCCGTCGTCGCCGTCGATCAGAACGGCGGCAAGAGTTCCGCTGATGGGGCCTTCGGCCTTTTGGGGATGCGGGGTCGCCGGGATGGTGCCCGCTTGGGCATCGGCAGCAAAGCCGAGGACACCCCCTGCAAGCACAAGGGCAAGAGCCGTCTTCATGTCATCTTCTCCGTTTGCGGGGTCGGGACCGGCGTGACCGGTCAGTCGTCGTTGTTGCCGTTGCTGTGGCCTTCGTCGCGGCCTTGGTCGGTGTCTTCGAATTCCGTCTCGACGATCCGCAAGGTGGCGGGATCGAGTTTCACTTCGATCCTGCGTCCATCCGCGTCCTGTCCCGAAAGCTCGTAACAGCCGTCGTCCAGCCGGATGCGGGTGACGCGCCAGCCCTGCCCGGCGGCGAATTCTTGCACCGCGCTGCGGGGCTGCCAGTCGGCCATCGGGACCGAACAGTCGTCATCATCGGCCCATGCCGGGACCGCCGCCATCAGGCAAACGATAACGAGGCTTGTTGACAGTCGGATCATGCGAGACACTCCGCAACGCTGCGATGGGGCCCTTCTGCACCGCGAAACTGACGCCAGCCTGAAGCGTGGCGATTTTCTGCTTCAGGTCGCCGTAAGGTTGGCGGCATAGACGGGCATCGGGACGGTCCCGAAGGACAGGATGCGATGCGGATACTGCTGGTCGAAGATGATCGCGTGATCGCAGGTGCCGTGCGCGAAGAGGCCGAATCCGAGGGACATTCCGTCGATTGGGCCGGACGTCTGGACGAGGCGGGCGATGCACTCGCGACCGCGCATTTCGATCTGATCCTGCTGGACCTGATGCTGCCTGACGGGCGGGGACTTCCCTTCCTGCGGTCCTTGCGGACCAAGGGCGACAGGACGCCCGTGATCATCATGACCGCGCTCGATCAGGTATCGGACCGGATCGAGGGGCTGAAGGCAGGTGCGGATGATTACATGGTCAAGCCCTTTGATCTGAGCGAGTTATCCGCCCGGATCGGGGCGGTGTCGCGGCGCTATGCGGGCAATCCCAATCCACGCATAGAGTTTGGCGACCTGTCCATCGACATTGCCGAGCGCAGCCTGACGCGGGGGGGCAGTCCGGTGCCCCTGACCGCCCGGGAATGGGTGCTGCTTGAGGCGTTCTTTCAAAAGCCCGGGCAACTGCTGTCCAAGGCGGTGCTGGAGGAACGGCTCTATTCCTTCGACTCAGAGGTCGAGAGCAACACGATCGAGGTGCATGTTAGCCGCCTGCGCAAGAAGCTTGGTTCCGAGGTGATCGTGACGGAACGCGGTCTGGGCTACCGACTGGGCCGGGCATGAAGGTGACGTCGATCCGGATGAGGTCGGCCATCCTGCTGTCGGCGGCGGTGACGGTATTGTGGCTTGCGACGGCAGCGCTGACGGCGCGGCTGCTGACAAAGGAAATGGGCGATGTCTTCGACTCTGCCCTGCAAGAGACGGGGCAGCGCATCCTGCAACTGGCCGTCGTGGACGTCCTGAACCGCGAGGAGGAGGGCGTAACCCGCCGCGTCACCGGTCTGGCAGAACACGAGGAACACTTCACCTATGTCGTACGCGACGCCGAGGGGCGGGTGCTGCTGTCGTCGCACAGGGCCGATCCAGAAAACTTTCCCCTTTTCGCCGAAGACGGCTTTCAAGACAGCAACGGCCAGCGCTTCTATCGCGAGGCGGCCGTGCGCGGGACGGTCATCATGACCATCGCGGAACCGATCGCGCATCGGCGCGCCGTGGCCATAGAGATGGCCCTTGCCCTTGCCCTGCCGCTGCTGCTCATGGTGCCGCTGTCCGTCGCCGCGATCCTGACCGGGCTGGGGGTGGGGTTGCGCCCACTCGACCGGTTGCGCGACCAGTTGGCGCGCCGGGGTGCGTCCGAACTCTCGCCCTTGCCCGACGAAGGCTGGCCCGCCGAACTGCGGCCAATCACGCAAACGGTGAACGATCTTCTGATCCGTCTCGACACCGCCTTTTCCGCCGAGCGCAGCTTTGCCGCCAATGCCGCGCATGAATTGCGTACGCCCTTGGCCGGGGCTTTGGCACAGGTGCAGCGGCTGCGTCAGCAATCAGCCGATGCCGAGACGCGGCGGCGGGCCGATGAGGTCGAGGCGACGCTGAAGCGGCTGACACGGCTGTCGGAGAAGCTGATGCAGCTTGCACGTGCCGAAGGGGCGCGGCTGGTGGGTGATGCAGGCGATATCCGGGGCGTGATCGATCTGGTGGCGACCGAGTTGGGGCAGGGTATGCCTGCAAGGCGGGTGCAGTTGGACGTGCCCGAAGCGGCAGTGATGTCGAGTGTCGATCCCGATGCCATCGCCATCGTCGCGCGTAACCTGATCGAGAATGCCCTGCGCCACGGAACCGGGGATGAGGTGCGGGTGACGCTTGATTCCAAGGGCGTGCTGAGCGTGGAGAATGGTGGTGACGCCATATCGCCGGACCTGCTGGCCTCTCTGACAGGGCGTTTCGTCCGGGGCGGGGGCAGGGGGGACGGCAGCGGCTTGGGTCTTGCCATCGTGCAGACGATCGCTGGTCGGATCGGATCGCGGCTCGATCTGGAGTCGCCGGTTCCGGGCCGGGCCGGTGGGTTCCGGGCCTCCATCGCGCTGGTGGTCTGACGCGCCCGTCAGCCTCGCCCGAAGGTCAATGTCACCACGGTGCCTTTGCCCGGTTCACTGGCAATATCCGCCGTGCCGCCGTGCAGGCGCAGGATCGACCGAACGATCGCAAGCCCAAGCCCGGTTCCCGCGCCGACGTTTCGGACGCTGTCCGCACGGTAGAAGCGGTCGAAGACGAAGGGCAGGTGTTCTGGCGCAATGCCTGCGCCGTCATCTTCGACCCGGATCAACAGGGTGTCCTCGAACAGGGTCGCGGTCACGGCGATATAGCTGCCATGCGCGGCATAGCGGATCGCGTTTTCGATCAAATTCGAAACCGCCTGCTGAAACAGCCGCGGGTCAAGCGGCCAGACCAGCCCCGCTTTGCCGTCCATCCGCAATGTCAGCCCCGCCTCTTCGCAGGCGGGTTCATAAAGCTCCCGCAACGCCTCTAGCGTCTTGCCGACATCCACAGGCTGGCGGGCGGCCGTCATAACGCCCTGATCCGCGCGGGCCAAAAAGAGCACCACGTTCAACACGTCCCGCAGCGACGATGCGGTGTCGTGCAGGCTTTCTGCGACCTCGCGCAGGGCGGGCGAAAGGTCGGGCCGGTCGGTCAGCCGCTCGGTCTGCACCAGCATGCGCCCGACGGGACCGCGCAATTCATGCGCGGCATTGTCGGCATAGGTGGCAAGCCCCTGATAGGCCACTTGCAGTCGGTCCATCATCCGGTTGTGCGCGTTCGCCATGATGGCCAGTTCCGACGGCAGGTCCGCAGTCCCGATGCGCAGGTCCATCGAGGTCGGCGCGACCAGCGCGGTTTCGGTCGTGATGCGGTGCAAGGGACGCAGCATCCGGCGGCTGAGCATCAGCAGGATCAGGGCCGCAGCAAGTCCAAGCGCGGCTGCCGACAGGATCGCGCCGGTCATGTAGGCGTCGAAAGCCGTTTCATCCAGCGTCAGGTTCGATGCGCCGCGCACCACGACCAGCCGACGGTCCGCGCCTTCGCCCAGTTCTCGCGCGGTGAGCAGCGTCAGAAACAGTGCCCCTTCGGGCGAATGCACAAAGGCAATCTCGCCTTCGACCGGGGCGTCGGGTCGCGTTCCGATCGCGTCGGGCAGCGTCTCGCTGAAGCCCGGCGTTTCGATTGGTCCGTCGATCAGCGGATCCTCGACCCGCATCAGGATTTCGCGCGGTTCGAAGACGTTCTCGACGACCTCGTGAAATAGGTTGTCTTCATCCAGTGGCACCGGGTCAACCCAAGAAACCAGTGCTTCGGTCCGTTGCAAAAGGACCTGCTCTTCCTGCCAGACCAGCGTCCGCCATGTTCCCAGTGACAGGATGGACGCCAGCACGACGGCCAAGGTCAGGGCCGATCCCAGCGCAAGGACCGTGATGCGCCCCGAAAGCGAGCCGAGCGGACCTTTCCGCCCGACGAGGTCAGCGGAGGACATAGCCGCGCCCCCGGATCGTGTGCAGCAGTTTTTCCGCGAAAGGATCGTCCAGCTTGGCGCGCAGGCGACGGATCGACACGTCCACGACATTCCCATCGCTGTTGAAGTTCATGTCCCAGATACGTTCGAGTATGTAGCTGCGGCTCAGCACCTGCCCCTTGTGCTCTAGAAACAGCGAGAGCAGCCGCAACTCCTTGTGGGTCAGTTCCAACGTCTGACCCGCCCGTTTGGCGATGTGACGCCGCACGTCCACCAGCACATCCCGATAGGACAGCGTTTCCTCTGCAATCACCGCCCCACGCCGCAGGATCGCATGCAGCCGCGCCACCAGTTCGGTGACGGCGAAGGGTTTGACCACATAGTCGTCCGCCCCGCCGTTCAGGCCCTTTATCCGGTGATCGACGGAATCGAGGGCGGTCAGCATCAGGACGGGAACACTGATCCCCTCTTCGCGCATCAGGGTCAGCACCTGCCAGCCGGAAAGGCCCGGGACCATCACATCCAGCACCATCACGTCGAAATGCCCCGCGTAGAGGCAATCGAAGGCCGCGACACCGGACTTCACCCAAGTCACCTCAAAGCCCGCCGCCGTCAGGCCGGTCTTGGTGTGATGGCCCATGTCTTGGTCATCTTCGACAAGCAGAAGTTTCATGGCGATCCGCTGCAACTGATTCTCTGTCCCCCCTCCACCGCCGGTTGCGGTCGGTGCGGGATCGGGAACAATCCTAAAGAGCTGGACTGGCAAGCATCGGAAATCGCGACAGAGCCCATTTGATGCCATGTCCGCCCGTCAGAAAATGCGGCAAAAAAACGGCAACACTGCCACAATGCATAAGTCGTTGTTATTTATATGATTTCGGATGGGTTCTCAGACCTTTGAATGTAGGCAAGATTTCAGTTTCGTAATCTTTGGGACATGCGCGCGTAATGAACGGACGCGCCATGTGGGGTCATAACGCCCGGTCTGCTCGCTCCCTCCAAGACGGCCTCCGGGGAACACCACCACCACCCCGGAGACCATTTCGATGGCATTGAAACCTTTTGTCCTGAATCAGACCGACCTCGAGTTCATCCTCGCCCAACTCGATTTCGTCCCGCTCTTCGATGCGAATGGCGATGCGGTCATCAACTGGAACGGCACCGGCGCGGTTTACGATACCGCAGGCCAAGTGATCTGGGACCCCGCAGGCCGCACCACCTACAGTTTCAACGGCGTGACGCTCACATCGGCGAACGTCGTCGATGTGTTGGGCCATTCCTTTCCAACCTCCACCACCCTCATGGGTCTGCGCGAACAGACCGGCGTTCACAACAACCTGAACGCGGGCGAACCCACGCAGACCTGGGGCGTGTCCGGCGCGACCTTCATCCGGCTCGTGCCCGCGAACTTCTGGGACTACGTCTCGACGGTTGACTACACGCCCAACGCCAACGTCACCGACGCCACCCCGCGCATGATCAGCCGCACCATCACCACGGGCGGCATGGTCCTGCTAGAGGATGCGGGCGGCCAGATCGTCTACTGGTCCTCGGACCGCTACGCCGCAGAACCGGCCTACAAGGCGATGATCGATGCGTGGAACGCTGATCCGGCCAATGTGGCGAACGCGATCGACACCGCCCGCCAGATCGACGGGGCGGCGGTCGTGATCGACCGGGGTATCGTCGGCCAGATCGGCCAGATCGACTTTCAGAACCCCGACAATGCCGAAGTCTTCGTCGGGTCGCAAAACCCCGGTGTCGCGCCCACCAATGGCTGGTTCGCCCTGTTCGGCCAGTTCTTCGACCACGGCCTCGACTTCATCGACAAGTCCTCGGCCTATGGCAAGATCACCATCCCGCTGTCGGTCGATGACCCGCTCTACCGTGCGCCGGGCACCAATGGCCCCGCCGATCCGGGCAACACCAAGATCACCGTCTCGCGCGCCGTGATCGCGGGCACGGATGCCAATGGCGATCCGACCTACGTCAACCACACCTCGCCCTATATCGACCAGAACCAGACCTACGGTTCGTCCGAGGTCATCTCGGACCTCCTGCGCGAATGGGTGGTCGATCCGGTCACCGGTGACTGGGTGCCGGGGATGAAGCTGCTGGACGGTGACTCCCTTGTCGATGCTTGGACGGATGGCTGGGGCAATCAGACCCATGCCACCCTGCCCACTTTGGCCGAATTGAACGACCACCTCATCGCCACGGGCCGCGATCCGCTGAATTGGGGGGACGTGACGAACCTGCGCAACCGTGATGCATCGGGCCATGTGGTCGCGGGCAATACGGGGCACCCGCTGCTCCTCGACATGAATCCCAAATTCGACACCGCGCATTTCAGTGCCGCAACCGAAGCAGGCCTTGCCGGCACCTTCGTCAAGTTCGATCCCGTCAACAACCGCATGGTCGTCACCACCTCTGGCGATCCGGCAGGCCACGCGATCCTTCCCGGTGCGGATGGCAGTTATTCGACCACCGACCTCTCGGCGATCATCAACTTCGCCAGTTTCCAGCCGATGCAGGCGAACAACACGCCCGTCGGCGCGCTTGCCGCGCAACTGCTGTTCGACAGCGTCTCGGCCCATTACATCGCAGGCGACGGGCGGGTGAACGAAAACTTCGGCCTGACCGCCGTCCACCACGTTTTCCACTCTGAACACAACTATCAGGTCCAGAACCTGCTGCAGGCCCTGGCCAAGCAGGACGCGGCCCTCTTTGCGTCGGGTGACACGTCGCACGCGACGCTCCACGGCTTTCAGGTCGACACCGGCACCACCGACGCTGCGGGCAACTTCATCCATGGTGACGGTTCCATCGCATGGGATCAGGACAAGGTCTTCCTCGGCACCAAGCTGATCGTCGAGATGGAATATCAGCACACCGCCGCTGACCAGTTCGCCCCCACCATCACCCCCGACATCCCGGAATTCGTGGGCTACAACTCCGGCGTCAACGCCTCCATCTCGCTGGAATTCGGCCAAGTCGCCTATCGCTTCGGCCACTCCACCCTGCGCGAGACGATCGACACCATCGACCCCAACGGTTCTATCACCGGCAAGATCGTCAGCTATGCGCTGCAGATGGCCTTCCTCAACCCCGACAAATATGCCGAGATCGGCCCCGGCGCCATCACGCAGGGCATGACGCACCAGCAGGCGGGCGACGTGGACGAGTTCATGACACCCGCGCTGAACCAAGGTCTGCTGGGCATGCCGCTTGACCTCGCTGCGATCAACATCGCCCGCGGTCGCGATTTGGGCATTCCCACGCTAAACGCCATGCGCAGTGCGCTGGGCGTGCAGGCCTATGACAGCTGGGCCAGCTTTGCCGAAGGCATGGGCCACAAGGAAAGCCTCCCCGCCTTCATCGCGGCCTATGCCTTCAACGGCGATATGGCCAAGGCGCAGGAAATCGTGGACCTCGCCAACGGCGTCATCACCTCTGGCACCGGCCCGATGGGCTGGACCATCGGCAATGCCATCGCCTTCATGAACAACGCCTTCACGGCGGCGGACACGGCGGTCACCGAACTGGTCGACGGTGCCAAGGCCGTGGACTTCATCGACAGCTGGATCGGTGGTCTGGCCGAAGTGCATGTGACCGGCGGCCTGCTGGGCGAGACGTTCAACATCCTCTTCGTTGACCAGATCGTCCGCCTGAAGGATGGCGACCGGCTCTATTACCTCTACCGCCTCGTCAACCAGAACTTCGGGGACGAGATCGGGTCCGAACAGTTCAAGGACATCGTCGAACGCAACACGGGCCTGCAACACCTGAACGGCAACATCTTCGCCTATGCCGATCAATACTACGACTTCGGCCGCGACGCCGACACAGCAACGGCAGGCATACAGGACGACATCCCGAACCACGCCTACGGCGCGACTCTGGCCGCCAATCCCGACGCAGGCATCCTTTCGCGCGGCGGGGCCGAGGCATCGAACGGCGCTGTCCTCGACTACCTCGCCCCGCAGGTCCATGCCTTCAGCCGCGAAAACGTCGCGGTCGATGGGCGCAACGTGACCTTCACGCAGGCGGCGGCGGTTGCAGCCAAATACGTCCTCGACCAGCGGGCCGAGCATGACCCGACGCAAGTCAACATCGAAGGCCTGCCCGTCACTGGCGCAGCCACGCATGAGGTGATGGTGGGCTCTGTCGGCAATGACGTGCTCTACCTCGAAGCGGGCGACGACACCGGCTATGGCGAGGGTGGCGATGACCTGCTGATCGGCGGCGGTGGCATCGACCGTCTGCATGGCGGGGCTGGCAACGACACGCTGATCGGTGGCGATATGGGCGACCTGATCGACGGCGGCGACGGCGACGACGTGCTTGTCGGCGGGTCCTCCGGCACGGCGGCGGCGGGCTTGAACCAGCTTGTCGGCGGGCAGGGCGACGACGTGATCTATGCCGGGCAGGGGATCGACAAGATCTCCGGCGGCGGCGGCGACGACCTGATCTTCGGCGAAGGCGACACCGACCCCTTCACCCATGGCGGCGACGGCTGCGACTATATCGACGGCGGCCAGTCCGGCGACCTGCTTTATGGCGACAACGGCGATGACGTGCTGGTAGGCGGCGACGATCAGGACTTCCTGCAAGGCGGTCTTGGCGACGACATCATCCGCCCCGGCAACCCGTCACAAGCCCTCGCTGGCTTTGGTCCGGACGAGGTGATCGGTGGTGACGCCCTCACCGACACGGGCTTCGACCTGATCGACTTCTCCGACTACCTCGTCGGCTCGCCCGCAATCGTGGCGGACATGAACACCCAGAACAACCCGACCATTGCCATCGACAAGACCACGCCCTTCCCGGCTTGGTTCCAGATGGAAGGCGTCATCGGTTCGCAATCGGGCGACCGCGT
>JBDKFE010000137.1:0-47018 GCA_039798885.1 Pseudomonadota bacterium
TACGGTCCCAGACCCTGACGTACCAGTTGGTCGAGTTCTCGACACGGTAGATCGAAACCCCTTGGAACAGACGGATCGCAGATGGCAACTTTGACATGGCAGCTCACGAAGAAAGTTATAAACTGATGTTATAAACTATATCGCAAGCTATTGATACTATTAAAACTGTGAGCTAATGGCATTCAAGAGGTCGGGAGTTCGATCCTCCCTGGCTCCACCAATTCAACAAACGCCGCCAACGGGTTGTGCCCTTGGCGGCGTTGTTCATTTGTCGAACGAAAAGTCATAAACCGTCATAAACCGTTTCGGACCCGAACTGGCCTGACCGCCCGTCGCCACGGAAACCATCGACGCTAAGGCCGCCCCGGATCGCGCCTGA
Source organism: Pseudomonadota bacterium (assembly GCA_039798885.1). Taxonomy (GTDB): domain Bacteria; phylum Pseudomonadota; class Alphaproteobacteria; order Rhodobacterales; family Rhodobacteraceae; genus Paragemmobacter. The sequence continues at coordinate 380 of JBDKFE010000137.1, forward strand.
CGAACCGCACCCCTGCGTCAGCTAACGTGGGTCAGCACAATCGCTGCGAGAATCGCTTACCTCTTCAGGACGATGCCCACTCGCAGCGATACAAGGACCCCCGGAATGCCATTCATGCACCGCCAGGACCTGATCCAGACACCCGTGGTTGGGAACCGGCCCCTCCCCTTCGTCCTTGCTGGCAAGGGACAGACCGGCCCGGATGCGGCAAACCGATCCTTCTCGCCCCTGCATTACGAAACGGAACACCGCATCCTCAACAGCCTGCAACTCGTCGTCTCGCTTTTGCGCGACAGCATCCGCTGCACGATGTCCGATGAGGCGCGGCAGGAAATCCACGTCGCCCACCAGCGCATTCTGTCGGTGATCAGCCTGCAGAAAGCCCTGTTCCGGACCGGGCAAAGGGTCATGCTGGCCCAGCATTTCGACCATATCGCGCGCAATCTAGAAGCCTCGCTGATCGCCGAAAACAGACATGTCGGGATCCGCGTCACCTGCGAGGCGCTGACCGTCGATGTGGCGACGGCAACATCGCTCGGCCTCGTGGTGACAGAGCTTGTCATCAACGCCCTCAAACACGCCTTCCCCAACGGTGCCGAAGGGACGATCTCCGTCGCATTCGGAACCGACGCCTCGGGCTGGACCCTCGCCGTTTCCGATGACGGTGTCGGACCGCGCGGCGGACCGCGCGGCGACGGCCCCCGCTCCGGTCAGGGGACCGCCATCCTCGCCGCCCTCGCCGCCCAGCTGGAGGCGACGCTGGTCACGGACCATCCGCCCCGTGGCTACCGTGTGGCGCTGACAGGCCGCAACGCCCTGCACAGGGCACCATGAACCGGCCAGACGAACCGGCCCCGCCTCACGCCTTCATCTGCAACAGCCACATCAGGTCACGCACCGCCACGCGCGCATCCCGGAAGATGACGTCGACATCCACCACCTGCCGGACGGCTTCATCCGTCATGTCCAACGGCGGGGCCACGCCGATAATCGACACCGGGCAGACCAGACGCAGCGCGACGACAAGCCGGACAAGATCGGCCAGCCGCTGCTCTGTGCTCATCGACAATCCGATGACGCCGGGTCGCATCTCTTCGATATGGGCCAACAGCGCGTCGTGATCCATCCCGACCTGCAGGTCGATGGACCACCCGGCATCGCGGAAAGTCTCTGCCGCCATGCGCGCGCCCAGCGTATGGGTCTCACCCGGCACGACCGCGAACAGCGCGTTCCGCCCATGCCCGCCTTCCGCCCGCTTCGCCCCCGGCACAGGCGCGATGGCACGCATCAGCGCAAAGATATGGCTTGCCCCGACCGTCACCTGCAAAAAGCTTGCCTGATCGGCCTCCCACCGTGTGCCCAGCATCCGCGCCGCCTCGGCCAGATAGGCATGCAGGATGGCCTCATGCGACACGCCCTCTGCCTGCAACCCGCGCACGAAGTCCAGCGCCCGGTCGGGGGACGGCTGCATCAGCAGGTCGCAGAAGGTCGCGATGCGTGCCACCGCCACCGGGGCATCCGGCCCGGGCCGGACGGCATGACGCATGTTGGACACGCGCAGCACGATATCCCGCGCAAGATGGCGCACCACATCGGGGGCCAGCGCCTTGCGCTTTTGTTCAAACAGCGCAGAGGTCTGATAGAACTTTCCCGTATCGAGAGGTTTGCCCTGTCCCGCCATCCGCTTCCCTTTGATCCGCCCGCAGCCTAACCTGCTGCGGAAGGGATAGGAAAGAAAAACCTGTCCGGCCGCCCAACGGGCATCCCGTCGCAGCACCTGCCTATCAGATCAATAGACCAGAACGCGCCGCAGGCAGCGGCACAAGGACCTTATCCGCCACACGCCCTGCCTTTGCCCGGTCCACAGATCGCGCGCGCCATCGTATTCCCCAGAACGCAGGTCCTCGCAGCCAAGATCGGCCAGACCGCGCGGATGTCCGTCTTTCGCCCGTCATGTGGTTCAGCGAATGTCGAATCGCCGCTCGCGGTTCAACATCAGGGTCAGCCGCACCACGCCCCCTGCCCGATCCGCGCAAACTGTCAGCTCGCCCTCAGACACCGCGTCCTTGGTGGTCGGCAGAACAAGCTCCACCCCGTCGACGGTCACACGCCGTTCCTGTGACAGATCAAGCCCGCGCACCGCGACGGTCTGCCGTTCGGCACCCGCACAGCCCGCGACAAGCGTGACCCGCAACAGACAGCCATCCCCCGGATGGCAGGCCTCACGCACAAGCACGGCCGGGAAATCGACCTCGCAAAGCTCCGGCGCCGCAAGCTCGGCATCGGTCCAAGGCCGGTCATACATCTGGCGGAACCCGTCGCGCGGGCACAGCCGCGCACCCGCGATCAGCGCATTCCCGACAAGGGCCGTCGCATAGCCCGTCCCGGCCATGTCGTCATTTCGGGGATAGAAAAGTCCCCCGTTCTTCCACGTGGGCGACAGATAGGTATCGGCATAGGCAAGCAGCCCATCCAGCGTCGCAGCGTCGCCCACCTCTGCCGCCGCCAGCGCCAGCGTGCCGAAGATATGTACGCCCACCATCATCGGATCGGTCGCATGATGTCCGGGATTGCGCTGGTATTCCTTGTATTTGGCAAAGTAGCCCGCAAGGTTCACGCCCAGCGTCCCATCCTCCATCGGGCGCAGGATCTGGTCGCGGGCGCGGGGATAGACCATCTCGACATAGTCGGGCGCCCAAGTGTGCATCACAGAGGCCCATGCAACGGCCGTGATGCCCTCGTTGTTGTCCTCGGATTCCTCGTAGATGAAGTCGTTCTGCCGCTTGCGGAACAGGATTGGCAGGTCCGCGCCGGGATTGGTGCCGAACATCGTGCTGCGGCGCTGCCAGCGGTCCTTGAACTGCGGAACCGTGCGGGCGGCAAGATCGGTGCCATGGGTGTGGTCGTAATGCATAAAGCCAAGGATCGGGAACTGGTTGCAGTAGACGAAAATCCCGTTCGGCTCGCACTCGCAGCCCATGAAATCGTTGCGCTCGAATTCGGCAAAGATCGTCCGGGCAAGCTTGCCGTGGTCATAGGGAAAATCCTCGGGGCCCATGCCGCGGAACACCGGCCGGAACTGAAAGGTCAGCGATCCGGGCGCATCGAACCGGCCATCGCGGTAGAACATCTCGTAAAGTCCGACCATCATCAGCAGATGCCCGGAATACATCACATTCTGGCGCATGACCGGGTCGATCCAGCCATCGCCCAACGCGTTCATGTCGGGGTCCATGACCTTGCTGCCGCGACTGGTCAGTTCCCAGTAACCCCAGACCTCCCACCGCATCATCTTTCCGATCAGGCGGGCCATCGTGTCCCGCCACAGCTCGCGGTAGGCGGGCGTGTGGTGGTACTGCGCCAGCGACAGCGCATAGGTCATGTAGGCAAGCTGATAGCGATAGGCGTCATCGCCTTCCTGACTGGGATCATAGGGGCCCATGTCCGACCAGTCATTCGGGATCTGGCGGGAAAGGTTCACCATGTGCCGCAGGTGACCGAGTGTCTTGTCGTCAAGCATCGCAGGCGTCTCCGGTCGGATCAGGTGTCTTTGGTGGCCAGCTTCTGGAACCAGTGGGCCACAAGCACGGCCGCGACCAGCGCGCCTCCGGTAAAGACCGGCTGCACCCACGCCTCGACCCCCAGCAGGGTCAGGCCGGAAACCGTCACGCTGACAAACAGCAGGCCCACGAACGTTCCGGGCACGTTGAATTCCCCCGGCCGGATCGTGGTCGCGCCCAGATAGGTACCCGCCAGCGCGGGCAGAACAAGGTTCAGCCCGTTCACCGGCACCCCGCCCCCCTGCCGCGCGGTCAGCACCACCGCCGCGATCCCGGCGATCACCCCGCCCAGAACGAAGGCGGTAAAGACCGTGCGGTCCACCCGGACCCCGATCAGATGCGCGGCCGTGGGGTTGACCCCGATGGCGTGCAGCCGACGCCCAAAGGACGTGCGCTCCAGCAGGAACCAGACCCCGATGCAGGCGACCGCAGCGACAAGGAACAGCATCGGAAAGGGTCCAAAGGACAGCCGCCCAAGATCAGTCAGACCCGCAGGCATCCCGGCGACGATGGCCCGCCCCTGCGCGTAACCGCTGACCAGTCCCCCCAGAACGATCGACAGGCTAAGCGTGGCGATCAGCGGATCAGCACCGGCACGGACCAGCACGCCATTCACGGCACCCAAGCCCCCCCCGACGGCGATTGCGACCACGGCGGCCACCATCCAGTTCAGCCCGACCACCCCGGTCAGGGGCACGTCGACCGACCCGATCAACCCGGCAAGGATCACGCTCGACATCACGGCGATGGACCCCGAAGAAACGTCGATCTTGCCGGTGATCAGCGGCAGGGTGAAGGCCGCCGCCAGCAAAAGCTGGATGGACATGGTCCCAAGAATGCTGCGCCAGTTCGCCACCGTCATAAAGGTGTCCGATGTGCCCGGATGCAGCGCGAAGATCACGATGACCAGCGCGGTTATCGCGACAAGTCCAAAGCGTTCAAGGAAAAGGAACCAGCGTGGCATCAGATGATCTTCTCCCTGATCTGGGTCTTGCTGCCCGGTCCGCCGGGAATCTCGGCCGAGACCCGGCCCCGGTTGATCACCAGCGTCCGATGGGCAAGGGCTTCCAACTCGTCGGCATCGGTGCTTGCGACGATGACGGCACAGCCTCTGGACGCCGCCGCACGGATCAACCGGTGCAAATCGTCCCGCGCGCCGGGATCGACACCTGCGGTCGGCTCGCACAAAAGCAGCACACGCGGATTGCGCTCCATCCAGCGGGCAAGGATCACTTTCTGCTGGTTGCCCCCCGAAAGCGTCCACAGCTTGGCGCGCGGGCCCGGTGCCTTGACGCCGTAGGTTTCCATCGCCCTCTGCGCGTCGGGGATGCTGTTGGTCTTCACGCAGGCTTGCGTCACGGTCAGGTTCTCGGCCAGCGACCAGTTGGGAAAGACGGCCATCTCTGTCCGGTCGCTCGGCACCAACCCGAGTCCGGCCAGCATCGCGTCATTGGGGTGGCGCAGGTCCACCGTCTGGCCATCGATGCGGATCTCGCCCCCCTTGCGGGGCCGTGATCCGAAGATCAGTTCGGCGGTTTCCAGAAACCCCGACCCGATGATCCCCGTCAGACCGACAATCTCGCCCGGCCAGACCTTGAACGCGACAGACTTGGCATCCCGCCCGGCCAGACCGGACACCTCGATGCGCGGGACACTGCCATCGGTCCGGGCCTGCGCGCCCGCGCTCCGGGGTGCCGCCTCCAGTTCATGGCCCAGCAGCAGGGTCACCAGATCCCTCTCGTTCGTGGCAGCAGTGGCGGTGGTGCCGATCATCCTGCCATTGCGCAAAATGGTCAGGTCATCGGCGATGTAGAACAACTCGTCCAGCCGGTGCGACACATAGATGATCGTGTGCCCCTTGGCCTTCTGCGCCTTCAACTGGTCAAGCAGCCACAGCGCCTCTGCCTCGGGCAGGGTGGCCGTCGGCTCGTCCAGAATCAGGATGCGGCGCGCGTCACCACCGGCCCCGTCGTCGTGCAGCAGCTTGGAAATCAACGCCATCGTCCGCTGCGCCGGACTAAAGCGCCCAAAGCGGCGGCGCGGATCGATGTCCAAATTGACCGACGCCAGCATCTCGCGCACCCGGCCATGCGCCCCGCCCCAGCCAAAAGCCCCGAGCCGCCCCCGCCCGACATCCGGCAAAAGCAGGTTCTCCGTCACGGTCAGGTCGGGAAACTGCGCGGGGCGCTGGTGCAGAACGCGCACGCCCCACGCATGGGCCGTCGCGGCATCCAGCGGGCCGGTGATCGGCTGCCCATAAAAGGACAGCCCCTCCAGATCGGACGGCTGCTCGATCCCCGCGACGATCTTGATCATCGTGGACTTGCCGGACCCGTTGAGTCCGACAAGCCCGTAGATGCGCCCCGTCTCGAACCGCGCCGACACGGCGTCCAGCGCGACGGTGCCGCCATAGCGCCGTGTCATGCCGGTGATCTCAAGCGCAGCCTGTCCATCCCGTCCGGTCATGGCCTGCCCTCCCCGCGGCGCTCTCTGATCCCCTGCGGCCCTCAGCCGTCCACGCCCCACAGCGCCTTGAAGGCCGAACGGAAATCGACGGTCGAATCCCATGCGCCACTTTCGGGCATGTTGGTCGTCGCATCGACGTAAATGTAGCCTTGGCCACCATGCACCTGCTCCGCCCCGGCAAAGGCACGGTTCATCGCATCGACCGACGCCCACGCCTCCCAGCGGGAGTCAAACGCCATGGCGATCGTCTGCCCCGCACCTGATCGAATGGCATCAAGGTTCGACAAAAAGCCCTCGCTTCCGATCACAAGAAGGTCCTGCGCCCGGCCCGAATTCAGGATCGCCGTCTGCACGCCGGTCAGGAACAGACCGTCGGTCGACTGAAAGATCGTGTCCACGGTGGGATTGCGGGCAAGGGCGGCGGTCACTTTCTGCTCCACCACACCATTCACCTGATCCAGCGTGGTAAGGTCCACGGTGGCCACGACTTCGCAGGTGGTGCAGTCGGCCATGCCTTCCTCGAACCCGTCGGTCAGCTTGGCGACCGTCACCAGATCCGGCACGTCCAGCAGCATCACCTTGGCATTGCCCTGCGTCGCGGCGATGGCGATGGCGGCCTTGTCACGACCATAGTCGAGGGCGAAGTTGGAATAATAGATCTCGCCCTCGCCGTCGAACTCCATGTCCACGGTGAAAAGCGCGTCCGTCTGTTCCGGCAGGGCCGGATCGTCGCAATCCAGCGCCACCACGCCCAGCGTCTGGATCCCAGCATCCTTCGCCTCGGCCAAGGGCTGGCTGACCAACGGGCAATCAAAGCCGAAGACGATGATCCCGTCCGCCTGCGCGGCGACCGCCTGCCGGATGGCATCGCCCGCGACCACCGGGTCAAACTCGGCATTCACGACATTGGTGGTCCAGCCGATGGCCGTGGCCGCCGCCACGATCTCATTCACCTCGTCCGAACAAAGGTCGATGCTCTGGCTGCAGGACACGACCCAGACCGACTTGTCGGCGACCGCCTTCGGACCCTCGGTCGGAACGGTCGTCGCCGTGCCCGTTTTCAACTCGGCCACACGCGCCTCGGCAGCGGCGATGACTGCGGCCATGTCCTGCGCCAGAACAGGGGCAGCCAAAAGGGAAAGGGCGGAAACGCAGCCAAGTCCGGCGGCGATGGCGCGGCGACCGCGCGAGATGTGGTTGGCCTTCACTGCAGACTCCCTGTTTTATGACGTTTGTCATATTAAGAAGGCGGACTTCCCGTCTGTCAATAGAATCGTTCCCCCATCCGAAACCTTCGGCTTCCCGCAGGTTTTGGCATCTTTTTGTCCGGAAACCTGCCTCTTCCGCAGGCAAAGGCTGTCGGGACAACCCAATTGACAGAACCAAAGTCGGGTGTTTTTATTACGCTTGTAATGTGAAAAAGCCTATGGAGGGGCGCGATGTCCACGCTGACGCTGCACGACTGGACCGCCCGCGCCGCCGCGATCGTCCCGGAAGGCCGCGCCTTCATCGCTGGGGCGTTCACCGATGCCCGCGACGGCGGGACCTATGCCAACCTCAACCCGGCGACCGGGGCCGTGCTGAACAGGGTGGCCGATTGCACCGCCGCCGATGTGGACCGCGCGGTCGCCGCCGCACGCGCCGCCTTCGACTCGGGCGTCTGGTCGCGCCGCACCCCGACCGACCGCAAGCGCGTGCTGCTGCGCCTTGCCGACCTGATCGAACGCGACATCGAAACCCTCGCCCTTCTCGAATCGCTCGACATGGGCAAGCCGGTGGCGGTGTCCTGCGACTACGAGATGCCGATGCTGGTCGATTTCGTGCGCTGGTTCGCCGAATCCGCCGACAAGCTATATGACGAGGTCGCGCCCACCGGCCCCGGCACACTGGCCTTGGTCCGGCGCGAGGCGGTGGGGGTCGTCGCGGCCGTGGTGCCGTGGAACTTCCCGCTCGACATGGCGATCTGGAAATGCGTTCCGGCGCTGGTCGCGGGCAATTCGGTGGTGCTCAAGCCCGCCGAACAATCCCCGCTGACCGCCCTGCACCTTGCGCGCCTGATGGCCGAAGCGGGCATCCCACCGGGCGTGTTCAACGTGCTGCCCGGCTTTGGTCCGACCGTGGGCCAACCCCTCGGCCTGCATATGGATGTGGACTGCCTCGCCTTCACCGGATCGACCGAGACGGGCAAGCGCTTCCTTGCCTACGCCGCACAGTCGAACATGAAGCTTGTCTGGCTGGAATGCGGCGGCAAAAGCCCGAACATCATCTTTGCCGACACCTCGGACTTGGACCGCGCCGCCGCGCTGGCCGCACAGGTGCATTACAATCAGGGCGAAATCTGTTCGTCCCCCACGCGGCTTCTGGTCGAAGAGTCGATCGCCGACGACGTCCTCGCCCGCGTCATCGCCGAATCGGCCCCCTACCGACCCGGCAACCCGCTTGATCCCGCGACGCGCATGGGGGCGATGGTCGATGCCAACCACTGCCGGACCGTGATGTCCTATATCGACAAGGGCCGGACAGAGGCGCGGCTGGCCCTAGGGGGGAACCGCGTCACCATCGGCAGTTCGGACAACTTCATCGAACCCACGATCTTTGCCGATGTGGCCCCCGACGCGACCATCGCGCGCGAGGAAATCTTCGGCCCGGTCCTATCCGTGATCCCGTTCAGAACAGAAGAAGACGCGGTCCGGATCGCCAATGACTCGATCTACGGCCTGATGGCCTCTGTCTTCACCTCGAACCTTGGCCGCGCGCACCGGATGGCCGATGCGTTGAAGGCGGGGACCGTCACGGTGAACACGGTCGACAAGATCTCGCCCCTCGTGCCCTTCGGTGGCGTCCGGCAGTCCGGCAACGGCAGGGACAACTCGCTGCATGCCTTCGACAAGTACACCCAGATCAAAACCACCTGGATCGAATACTAGGGGACCGCGCCGATGGATGTCGTGATCATCGGGGCGGGGCAGGCGGGCGTGCAGGTCGCGCTGTCGCTGCGACAGCTGGGCCATGCCGACGGGATCACCGTGATCGGGGACGAACCACACCCGCCCTACCAGCGCCCACCGCTGTCGAAGGCCTATCTCAAGGGCGAAATGGCGGCAGACCAGCTTCTGCTGCGCCCGGTCGCGGCGCTGGAATCGCAGGACATCCAACTGCGGACAGGTGTGCGGGTCACCGGCATCGACCCTGCGGCGCAAACGGTCACGGGTTCCGGCCTGCACCTGCCCTATGACAGGCTGGTGCTGGCCACAGGCACCCGGCCCCGCCCGCTGCCCGTCCCCGGTGGCACGATGGCGGGCGTGCTGACCCTGCGCGGCATCGCGGATGCCGACCGGCTTGCCACGGCACTGTCCACGGCGCAGCACGTCGTCATCATCGGCGGCGGCTTCATCGGGCTAGAGGCCGCCGCGACCGCGCGGCTCAAAGGCGCATCCGTCACGGTGGTCGAACAGGCCCCGCGCGTGATGGCGCGGGCGGTTGCTCCGGCGGTGTCGGACTGGTTTCAGGCGCTGCATCGCGGGATGGGAACGACGGTCCTGACCGACACCGGCGTCACGGCACTCGAAGGGGACAGGACGGTCAAGGCCATCCGTCTGGCCGATGGGACCCGGCTGCCCGCCGATCTGGTGCTCGTGGGCATCGGCGCGGTGCCCAACGACGACCTCGCCCGTGCGGCAGGACTCGATTGCCCCAACGGCATCGCAACCGATGCCCTGGGCCGCACCGGCGATCCCGCGATCTGGGCGGCAGGCGATTGCGCCTTGACGCCCAACCCCCATGCCGGTCGCCCGATCCGGCTGGAAAGCGTGCAGAACGCCATCGATCAGGCCAAGACCGTCGCGGCGGCAATCCTTGGCGGCGAAAGGCCCTATGAGGCGGTGCCGTGGTTCTGGTCCGATCAGGGCACGGCCAAGCTTCAGACCACCGGCTTGCCGCTGGACCCGGACCGCCACGTCCTGCGCGGCACCCCGGCCGACGGGCGCTTTACCGTGTTCCACCTGAAATCCGGCAGGATCATCGCCGCAGACAGCGTCAACATGCCGTCCGACCACATGGCCGCCCGCCGTCTGGTCGCCGTCCGCGCTGTCGCGGACCCCGCCGCACTCGCCGACACATCCCTTCCCCTGAAATCCCTCCTGACCTGAGGCCGCGCCATGACCCAGACCCTTTCCGTTCACGCCCCTTGGGATGGTCGCCACCTCGACACCCTGCCCGTCTCGACCCAAGCGCAGGTCGAGGACGCCTTCGCAAAGGCCCATGCCCTGTTCCGCGACCGCCGCCGCTGGCTGCCCAAGATCGAACGCGTGGCGATCCTGCGCCGCGCCGCCGCCATCGCCCGCAATCGGCGCGAGTCGCTTGCGCTTCAAGTGGCAAGCGAATCCGGCAAACCCCTCCGCGACGCGCTGATCGAGATCGACCGTGGCATCGACGGGATAGAGCTTTGCGTCGAAACCCTGCGCGGCGAAGGCGGGCATGTGATCCCCATGGACCTGAACGCCACCTCGGCAGGGCGCGTGGCCTTCACCCAGATGGAACCGATCGGGGTGGTTCTGGGCCTTGCCGCCTTCAACCATCCGTTCAATCTGGTGATCCATCAAGTGGCCCCCGCCGTTGCCGCAGGCGCGCCCGTGATCGTCAAACCCTCGCCCAAGACGCCGCTGTCATGCCGTGCGGTGGTCGAAATCTTCCACGAAGCCGGGCTTCCACCGGACTGGGTGCAGATGGTCCTGCCCCTTGATACGGATGTCATCGGACGGATGGTCGCCGACCCGCGCCTTGGGTTTCTCAGTTTCATCGGCTCGGCCGCTGTCGGCTGGAAACTCCGCGCGATGCTGGCCCCCGGCGCGCGCTGCGCCTTGGAACATGGCGGTGTCGCGCCGGTGATCGTGGCCGCGGATGCGGACCTTGCACAGGCCATACCCCGCCTTGGCCGCGCCGGGTTCTGGCATGCCGGGCAGGCCTGCGTCTCGGTCCAGCGCATCTTCTGCGCGCGCGGGATACTGGACGACCTGACGGCGGGCCTGTCACAAGTGGCCGACCGCATGGTGATAGGCGATCCGACCAGACCCGAAACCGAGGTTGGCCCGATCATCACCCATGCCGAGGCGGACCGCATCGCATCTTGGGTCGCTGCCTCAGGCGCGCAGATTGCCACTGGGGGCAAGCGCCTGTCGCCCTCGACCTATGCCAACACGGTGCTGGTGAACCCCGACCCCATGGCCGACGTCTCGCGGCGCGAGGTGTTCGGCCCCGTGGTCTGTCTCTATCCCTACGACGATATCGATACGGCCATCGCCACCGCCAACGACCTGCCCTTCTCGTTTCAGGCCGCCGTCTTCAGCCGCAACATCGACACCGCCATGCACTGCTTCCGCCACCTCGACGGGACGGCGGTGATGGTCAACGAACATCCGCTGTTCCGCGTGGACTGGATGCCCTTTGCGGGCGCGCGCCAGTCCGGTCTCGGCATCGGCGGCATCCCCCACTCCATCCGCGACATGCAGACCGAAAAGATGATGGTCTGGCGCTCGGATGCCCTGAACTGAGGATCCGCGCATGCATTCCAGCACAACCGCAAGTCTGATCAACCGCCGCAAGGCCGCCGTTCCCGCCGGGGCCGCCACCGCCTACCCGATCTTCGTGGACAGGGCCGAAGGGTCAGAACTCTGGGACACCGACGGCAGGCACTATATCGACTTCGTCGCCGGCATCGCGGTGATGAATGTGGGCCATCGCCATCCACGGGTGACCGAGGCGATCCGCACGCAAATGGATCACTACGCCCATGTTGCCTGGCCCGTGCAGCATTACGAACCCTATGTCGCCGTCTGCGAACGCCTGAACGCAGTGGCACCGATACAGGACGCCGTCTCCTTCCTTGTGAACACCGGGGCCGAAGCGACCGAAAACGCCGTCAAGATCGCGCGGCTGGCCACCGGACGGCCCGGGATCATCGCCTTCACCGGGTCGTTCCACGGGCGCACCAACCTTGCCCTCTCGCTCACCGGCAAAGTGGCCCCGCTGCGCGCGAACTACCCGCATTTCCAGCCCGGCATCTTCCACGTCCCCTTCCCGGTTCCCGACCACGGCACAACCGAAGAAGAAAGCCTCCGCGCACTCGACCATCTGCTGCGCGCCTCGATCTCGCCCGATCAGGTCGCGGCAATCCTCGTCGAACCGGTTCAGGGCGAAGGGGGCTACTACATGGCCCCGCCTGCCTTCCTGCGCAAACTGGCGGAAATCTGCGCCGCCCACGGCATCCTCTTCATCGCCGATGAAATCCAGTCCGGCTTCGGTCGGACGGGCAAGTTCTTCGCCATTGAACATTCCGGCGTGGAACCCGACCTCATCCCCGTCGCCAAGGCCATTGGCGGCGGGCTGCCGCTGGCCGGGGTCATCGGCAAGCGGTCTGTCATGGACAAGGCGATGCCCGGATCGCTGGGCGGTACCTTCGCGGGCAATCCGCTGGCCTGCGCCGCCGCGCTCGCCGTCTTCGACATCATCCGGGACGAAGGGCTGCTTGACCGGGCCACCGCCATCGGACGCCACCTGACCACGGGGCTTGCCCGCATCGCCGCGCGCAACGACGTGCCGCCGATGGGGGCCATCCGCAGCACCGGCGCGATGGTGGCATTCGAACTGTTCAAACCGACGGGCGACCACCTGCCCGATCCCGAAACGACAAAAGCCCTCGCCGCCCGCGCCGCCGAAGAGGGGCTGCTGCTTCTGCCCTGCGGCTATTGGGGAAACACCATCCGCATCGCGCCGCCGCTGACAACGCCCGACCTCCTCTTGGACGAAGGGCTGGCCCGCCTGACCCGCGCGCTGACCGCATCGCACATCCGGGCCTAAAGGGGAAAAGACAAAATGCCGAAGATCACCTTCATCCACAAGGACGGCAGCCGCAGAGTGCTGGACGGCCAGACAGGCCAGACCGTCATGCAACTGGCCACAGCCCACGGCATCCCCGAAATCGACGCCGACTGCGGCGGGGCCTGCGCCTGCGCCACCTGCCATGTGATCGTCGATCCCGCATGGGCCGACCGCCTGCCGCCCCAAGGCACGATGGAGGCCGACATGATCGACTTCGCCCATGGTCCCACGCCGACCAGCCGCCTCTCCTGCCAGTTGACCATCTCGGATGATTTCGACGGCCTGATCCTTCATCTGCCCGCAGCACAGGGGTAAACGTTCATGACCTTCAACCAGCCCCTTGGCGGCAACGACATGCCCCGCTTCGGCGGGACCCCCACAATGATGCGCCTGCCCGAGGCAAAGACGGCAGAGGGACTCGATGCCTGCTTCATCGGCGTGCCCATCGACGTGGGGGCCTCGTGGCGGGCGGGCACCCGCTTCGGCCCCCGCGCGATCCGCGCCGAAAGCTGCCTTCTGCGCCCCTTCAACGTCGCCACGGGTGCCGCCCCCTTCGCAAGTCTGCAAGTGGCCGATCTGGGCGATGTGGCGATCAACACCTTCAACCTGCCCGATGCCTCGCGCCGCATCCGCGAGGCGTATGCGGACCTCCTGCGCCATCCCGTGCGGCCGATCACGCTGGGCGGCGACCATTCGATCACCTATCCGATCCTGCAAGCCGTGGCGGCCAAGCACGGCCCCGTCGCCCTGATCCACATCGACGCCCATGCCGATATCAACGACACGATGTTCGGCGAAAAGATTGCCCACGGCACCACCTTCCGCCGCGCCCATGACGAAGGGCTGATCCGTCCCGACCTGACCTTCCAGATAGGGCTGCGCGGGACCGGCTATTCGCCCGACGATTTCAACTGGTCGCGTGGTCAAGGCTTCACCGTGGTACCGGCCGATGACATCTGGGGCCAGCACCTGATCGGGTTGATCGACGGAATCCGCGCAAGGATCGGCGACGTGCCGACCTATGTGTCCTTCGACATCGACGCCCTCGATCCGGGCGTTGCCCCCGGAACCGGCACGCCCGAAATCGGCGGCCTGACGGCGTGGCAGGGCCTGCAACTGATCCGCGGCTGCCGGGGGCTGAACGTCGTGGGCTGCGACATCGTCGAGGTCTCGCCCCCCTACGATCCATCCGGCAACACCGCCCTCGTCGCCGCCAATCTTGCCTTCGAATTGCTCTGCATCCTGCCGGGCGTCAGCTACAACCAATAAAGGGGAAGTGGAACGCATGGACGCCTCCAAGATCAACCTCACCGACCCCGCGTTCTGGAAAGGCCCCTTCAAGTCCGAGGCCTTCGCCGCGCTGCGCCGCGACCTGCCGGTCAGTTGGCATGATTTCGTCGATGGCCCCGAAAAGGGGATGCGCGGCTTCTGGGCGGTGACGCGCTATGACGACATCGTCGCGGTCAGCCAGAACGCTGCCCTCTTCCGCAATCAGCCCAGCACCTACATCGGCGACCAGACCGACGAAGAAGCGCAGTACGAAGGCTGGTTCCTGAACATGGATGCACCGCGCCATTTCAAGCTGCGGTCCGTTGTCCAGAAGGTGTTCTCCCCCAAAGGAGTCGAAGCCTACCGCGCCAATGCCATGCGCCATGCCCATGATCTGGTCATGGCGGCCAAGGCGAAAGGAGAGGTCGATTTCGCCCGGGACGTGGCCCAGCCCTATCCGGTGGCGGTGATCTGCGACCTGCTGGGTGCGCCGCCATGCGACCGTGCGCGGATGCACTACCTCACCCAGCACGCGCTTGCGGGCGATGCGCCCGAACTGGGCGGCCCCGCCTCGGTTCCCCAGCATTTCAAGGAATTGAACGACTACGGCACCTCGCTTGCGCGCGAAAGACGCAAGGCCCCGAAAGAGGATCTGGTCTCTTTCCTCCACACCGTCGAAGTCGACGGCCAGCGCTTCACCGACGAAGAGATCGGCTTCTACTTCCAACTGCTCGTGACGGCTGGGATGGAAACCACGGGCACGGTCGGCAGCCACATGATGCGGCTGTTCATGGAAAACCCCGACCAGATGGCACTCTGGGCCGCAGACCCCGACGGCATCGCGCCGACCGCCGTGGAAGAGATGATCCGACTGGTCACCCCCGTGATGCACATGCGCCGCACCGCCGCCGCCGATACCGAGATCGCGGGACAGAAGATCGCCGCCGGCGACAAGGTGGTGATGTGGTACATCTCGGGCAACCGCGAGCCATCGAAATTCGATGCCCCCGATGAATTCCGCGTCCAGCGCAACCCCAACCCGCACATGGCCTTTGGCGGTGGCGGGCGGCATACCTGCCTTGGGGCGCATCTCGCCCGTCTGGAACTGCCGATCATCGCAAAGCTCACGCTGGAACATCTTCGCGCGCCCGAACCCGCAGGCGACGCGGTCCACGTCGCCTCGCGCTTTGCCAACGGCCTGCTGTCGCTTCCCGTGCGCTTCCATGTCTGAGGCCGCCATGACCCATCTCGACAAGACCTATGTCCTCACCGGTGTCTCCTCTGGGGTGGGGGCGGCCCTCGCCACCGACCTGATGGCGCGCGGGGCGCGGATCATCGGGATCGACCGTGTGGAACCGCAGGCGGCACTTGCCGCCTTCCACCGCTGCGACCTCACGGATCCCGCGCAGATCGACGCGACGATCGCCGCCATCGGCGGCCCTCTGGACGGGCTGGTGAACATCGCCGGTGTACCGGGATCGATGCCCGTCGATATGGTCATCAAGGTGAACTACCTTGCGCTGCGCCGCCTGACCGACGCGCTGCTGCCCCGCATCGCGGATCACGGCGCGGTGGTCAACGTCGCCTCGACCGCCGGGGCGAACTGGCGCGCTCGGGCCGATCTTGTGCGGTCACTGATCGCGGTCGACGGGTGGGAGGCCGGGCTGACGCACTTCCTCGGTCTGGGTTTCACCGCGGTTCAGGCCTATGACGTCTCGAAAGAGGCGGTGATCCTCTACTCCATGTTGGTGTCCAGCCGCGAACGGCACCGGGGCATCCGGGTCAACACGGTCAGCCCCGGCGCCGTGCAGACACCCCTTCTTGCCACCTTCTACGACACGATGGGGGCCGACCTCCTGACCCGCCTACGCACCCAGGCAGGTGGTCGCGACGCCCGGCCCGAAGAAATCGCCGGACCCGTGGCCTTCCTTCTGTCGCGCGATGCGCAATGGGTGAATGGCGTGGACCTGATCGCCGATGGCGGCGCCGAGGTCAGCCTGACGCTCGAAGGTCTGGCCAGCCCCGCCAAGACACTTGCCTTCTGAAAGGTGCCCCCCATGCCCGGCCTTCCCCCGCTCCGCGTCCTGTCGCCCACGGCGATCCTTGGTTACGGCTTCCCGACAGCATCCTTCGAGGCAGGGCTCGCCCTGAACCCCGACGTCATCGCGGTCGATGCCGGGTCAAGTGACCCCGGCCCCTACTACCTTGGCGCGGGAGTGTCCTTCACGGATCGTGCCGCGGTGAAGCGGGATCTTCGGCACATGCTCATCGCGGGGCGCGCGCGCGGCATCCCGGTGCTGGTGGGCAGCGCGGGCGGCGCTGGTGCCCGACCGCATCTGGATTGGACGGTGGACATCATCCGCGAAATCGCGCGCGAAGACGGGCTCAAGGGCCGCCTTGCCGTGATCCCGTCCGACATGGACAAGGGCGCGCTTCTGGCCGCACTGACCAAGGGCGACCTCGTGGCCCTGCCGCCCGGCGGACCCGCGACCCCCGCAGATATCGAAGACTCCACCCACATCGTCGCCCAGATCGGCGAAGACCCCCTGATCGCGGCCCTCAGGGCCGGGGCAGACGTGGTGGTGGCGGGGCGCTGCTATGATCCATCGGTCTTTGCGGCCCTGCCGATCCTGCGCGGCTATCCACGGGGCCTCGCCTTGCACATGGGCAAGATCCTCGAATGCGCGGCCATCGCCGCGCTGCCGGGGTCAGGGTCAGACTGCATGATGGCCACGCTGGACGACACGGGCTTCGTGCTGGAAACCCTGAACCCCGCCCGCATCTGCACCGTGACCTCCGTCGCCGCCCACACGCTTTACGAAAAATCCGACCCCTACCACCTTCCGGGTCCGGGTGGGGCGCTGAACCTGACGGGGACAGACTTCGCCCAGCTCGATCCCGCCCGCGTCCGCGTCACCGGAAGCGTCTTCGAACCGTCAGACGGCTACTTCGTCAAGCTCGAGGCCGCGCGGATCGTGGGCTACCGCACCGTCTCTATCGCGGGTGTCCGCGCACCGGATTTCATCGCACAACTGGACAGCATCCTCGACGGCGTCCGTGCCCGCGTCTTCGACAACTTCCCCGACATGCAGGCGGGCAGCGCGACGCTCATCTTCCGCGTCTATGGCCGCGACGGGGTCATGGGCGCGCTAGAGCCGGAACGCGACCGGATCGCCCATGAACTCGGTCTGGTGATCGAAGCGGTGGCCGACACACAGGACCGCGCCAACACGATCTGCGCCTTCGCGCGCTCCACGATGCTGCACTACGGCTATCCCGGACGCGTCTCCACCGCCGGAAACCTCGCCTTTCCCTACTCGCCCTCCGACTTCAAGGCAGGCGCGGTCTATGGGTTCAGCCTGTACCACCTTCTGCGGGTATCCGACCCGGTGGCCCCGTTCCCGGTCCATCTCTCCCATCTGGAGGACGCGGCATGACCCGGCTCATCGATGTGGCCACGGTGATCCGGTCCAAGAATGCGGGTCCTTATGAACTGACGCTCGACATCATCTTCAAGGACCGCCACTGGTTCGACCGCGCGCGGGCCGAGGATCTGATCAACCCCGCCCTGATCGCGCGCCTGTACAATGTGACCGAAAGCGACGTGCTCGGTATCGTCCCCTTCGCACCGGCAAACGCAATCAAGGCCACGATACGCCGTCCCTTGGTGTCGGGCGCCATCGGCGAAACCGACGTCTACGGTGCCCAGCAGCACGCGCCGCTGCTGACCCTGACCCTTGGGAACGATCCGCAATGACCGTGATCGGCGAAGACGACCTGCGCCAAAGCATCGCCGATGCCTTGCAATACATCAGCTACTACCATCCCCCCGATTTCATCCGGGCCATGGCCGCCGCCCATGCACGCGAAGAAAGCCCGCCCGCAAAGGCCGCGATGGCGCAGATCCTTCGCAATTCCCGCATGGCCGCTTTGGGACATCGGCCGCTCTGTCAGGATACCGGCAGCGCCAGCGTTTTCCTCAGGATCGGCATGGGCGCGCGGATCGCCAGCAGACGGGCCTTGCAGGACATCGTCGACGACGCCGTCCGCGACGCCTACCGCCGCGATGCCAACCCGTTGCGCGCCTCGATGGTGCGCGACGCGGTCTTTGACCGCCGCAACACGGGCGACAACACACCCGGATATGTCAGCGTGGACCTCGTCGCAGGCGACCGGATCGATGTCACCGTCTCTGCCAAGGGCGCAGGTTCGGAAAACAAGGCCAAATTCGCCGTCCTCGACCCCGGCGAAGACCTCGTCGACTGGGTGGTGACCGCCGTCGCCTCCATGGGGGCGGGCTGGTGCCCGCCCGGCATCCTTGGCATCGGGGCCGGTGGCGGGGCCGACAAGGCGATGCGCCTCGCCAAAGAGGCCCTGAATGATCCCTTGGACATGGCCGACCTTCTGGCGCGCGGCCCAGCCTCGCAGCTCGAACAGATGCGTATCGACATCTACAGCCGGGTGAACGCGCTTGGCATCGGGGCGCAGGGGCTTGGTGGCCTGCACTCGGTTCTGGACGTAAAGCTAAAGACCTTTGCCGCCCATGCCGCCAGCCTGCCCGTCGCGCTCATCCCCAATTGCGCGGCGACGCGGCATATCCATTTCACATTGGACGGCAGCGGCCCCGCGCGGTTCACCCCGCCGGACCTGCACGACTGGCCCGACCTGCCCGACGACCCAGCCGCGACCCTGCGCCGTGTCGATCTAGACGCCATGTCGGCCGACTCCGTGCGCGACTGGAAGGTGGGCGACACCCTGCTTCTGTCCGGCACGCTCTATACCGGTCGTGACGCCGCCCATCGCCGGATGGCCGACCTGATCGCCCGCAATGCGCCCCTGCCGGTCGATCTGCGGGACAAGGCGATCTACTATGTCGGCCCCGTCGATCCCGTCGGGGACGAAGTGATCGGCCCCGCCGGCCCCACGACAGCAACCCGCATGGACCGCTACCTGTCGTCCATCCTGCCCGCAACCGGCCTGCGCGTCATGATCGGCAAGGCCGAACGCGGCCCAGCCGCCATCGACGCCATCCGCGAGGCAGGCGCGGTCTACCTGATCGCGGTAGGCGGGGCGGCCTATCTCGTCGCCCAGTCCATCCGCGCGGCGCGCGTCGTCGCTTGGCCCGACCTTGGGATGGAAGCCATCCACGAATTCGTGGTCAAGGACATGCCCGTGATGGTCGCCGTCGATACGACCGGTGCGTCGGTCCATTCCTCTGGGCCCGCCCTGTGGCGCGGCCGCTTCCGCTTGCCCCAGCCCCAGCCTTAGCCCCAGCCCCAGCCCCAGCCTTAGCCTCAGGCGGCGGCGACCTGACGGTCCGCCAGCCCCAGCATCGACACCAGATCGTCAAGGATCGCCCGGCGGTCAATCTGGCGATAGTTCTTCCCATCAAGGGCGAAGGTCACCAACAGCCCATCCGCCATGGCGACCGCCAGATCGACCCGCCGATCCAGCGCATCCGGCGCAAGGTCCGGCAGCAGCTGCCCCAATTCCAGCCGCAGATAGTCGCGCCAGCGGCGGTACTTGTCACGAAACAGGGCGCGCAACTCCTGATCGTGCAGCGCCATCTCCCAGAAGGCCAGCGCCACCGCCGTTTCCTCGTCCTGCTTGCTGATCGGAACATGTTCCTCAAGGATGACACGCACGCGGTCGACACCCTCTGCCTGCTTCAGGCGGGCGTCGATCCGTCGGAACACCCGGTCAGCCACGAATTCAAAGGCATAGCGCACCATCTCGTCCTTGTTGGCGAAGTAATGCGCGATGACACCGCTGGAAAACCCGCCCTCCCGCGCGATGCTGCGCACCGTTGCCCCGGCGATGCCGCCGTCACCGACCACCTTGATGATGGCACGGACGATGTCCGACCGACGTTCGTCATGGTCAACGATCTTTGGCATGGAACGACCTTTTATCGAACAACTGTATTGTCAAAATAGACCTCCGCCCCGGCATCGTCCAGCCCTCTTTGCGCAAGGCCCGCCGCGCCTGCCCGCCGCGCCTGCCCGCCATCCCGCCGCAGACGGATCGCAACCCAGCGCCCCCCTGATCACTCACCACAGCCCGTCAGGACGCGACGTCATCCCCTTGCCAGCACGGCGCACCGCCCCTAGCCTGATCCCGTCGGGTGCCGCATGACGCGCCGCCCGCTGGTATACGAGTGAACGGCCAAAGCCAGATGATGCCCCCGTCGCAAGATCCGATGGACCCGACCTCCGCCCCCGATCCCGCAGGGGGCTGGTCCTGCGCGATCCGCAGCGTGCCCGATGCCACCGTTGCCCATGTGCCGCGCGGCTATCTCCTCCACCCCTCGGGCGTGTTCGACGCCGACAGGGCCTATGTCCACCAAGCCGTCCACTGGCGCGGCCGCCCACTCATGACCCCGCCGCCATGGCCCCAACGCCGCGACCACCTGCCCGGGCGCTGGCTCTGGGGGGGCGTGCTGATGGACCATTTCGGCCATTTCCTGACCGAAAGCACCGGGCGTCTCTGGGCGCTCGACCATCTCGACGGTCCCCTCGACGGTATCGTCTTCCTCCCGGAAAAGGGCTTTGGCAAATCCCCGCCCCCGCAGGCCAAGACCTATCAGCGCCTCTTCCTCGACCTGCTCGGCATCGACTTGCCGATCCGCCTCCTCTCCGCCGCCACCCGTATCGACCAGCTCGAGGTGCCGGGCCCCGGCTTCGGAATCGGTCCGCTGATGCCGGGGACAACGGCGTTCCGAACCTTCATCCACACCCGCCTCGCCCCCGCAATCGCCCCCTCCGGCGGCGAGAACCTCTACATCTCTCGCTCCGCGCTCGACCTGTCGCTGGGCGGCATATTGGGGGAACGCGTCCTCGAACGCCATCTCGCGTCGGCGGGCTATGACATCTACCACCCGCAGAACCACAGCCTTCCCGAACAGATTGCCCGCTACCGCGCCGCGCGACGCGTGATCTCGCTCGATGGCTCGGCCCTGCATCTTCTGGCCATGGTGGCCCCGCCCGACCAATCCATCGCCATCATCAAGCGGCGCAAGGGCTCTGCCCCTGACGGGATCATCCGGCACATCGCCGGCTTCACGGGCCGCCAACCCACGGTGATCGATGTGCTGAACCGCAGCTGGATCCGGTCAGACCGCACGCGGGCCGACAATTTCTCCTACGGCGAATTGAATTTCCACGCGCTCGGCACCGCCTTGGCCCATGCCGGGTTCCTGCCACCCGACACGGATTGGCCCAACATGCCACAGCGACGCCTGCACGGGGCGGTGGAATGGCTGGAACGCCGCCTCCGAAAACAGGGCCTGACCTTCACCCCTGTCCCGCCCCTGCCGGAACCCCGCCGCTAGGGGCATCGACATTCCCCCAGCTTCGCCCCTAAGGTGCGGCTCCTAACAGATGCCGTCCACAGACCCCGACCAAAGGCTGCTTTCCATGTCCTACGCCATCATCGCCACCCACCCCGGCGACAGCTCCGTCCTCGTCCGGCAGGACCGCGACACACCCGTTCCCGCCGCCGGTCAGGTCCTCATCCGCCATGCAGCCATCGGCGTGAACTTCATCGACGTCTATTTCCGCCAAGGCCTCTACCCGTGGCCCGTGACCGAAAACCTGATCCTCGGCAGCGAAGGCGCAGGCGTGGTCGAAGCGCTGGGTGATGGCGTCACGGGCTTCACCCTCGGCCAGCGCGTCGCCTACACGCTCCCCAACGGCTCTTACGCCACGCACCGCGCGGTGCCTGCCGCCCATGTCGTCCCCCTGCCCGACGATATCGACGACGCCACCGCCGCCGCCGTCATGCTCAAGGGCCTGACCGCGCATTACCTGCTGCACCATTCCTACCCCGTGCAGAAGGGCGACACCGTCCTCTTCCACGCCGCCGCCGGGGGCGTGGGCCTGATCGCGGGACAGTGGCTTGCCGCCAAGGGCGTCCGCGCCATCGGCACCGCAGGCGGGGCCGACAAATGCGCGCTCGCCCGCGCCAACGGCTTCACCGACGCCATCGACTACCGCTCCGAAGATTTCGTCGCCCGCGTGCGCGACATCACGGGCGGCAAAGGCGTGCAAGCCGTCTATGACAGCGTCGGGACCGACACGATCATGGGCTCGCTCGATTGCCTTGCCCAATTCGGCACGCTGGTCAGCTTTGGCCAATCCTCCGGCGCGCCCGACCAATTGCGCGTCAGCCACCTCGCCCGCGGCTCGCTGCGGCTCACCCGGCCCACGCTGTTCCACCACTCCGCCAACCGCGCATGGTTGGAACAGGCCAGCGCCGACCTCTTCGCCATGATCCGCTCTGGCGCGATCAAGGTGAAAATCGGCGCGACATGGCCGCTGGACCAGGCCGCCGCCGCCCATGACGCGCTGACAGGGCGGTATACCACCGGCTGCATCGTCCTGACGCCCTGATGAGTCGCGGGGGCAAAAACAGGGTTAACGCCCCGTTTTGCCCCCGCGCGTATGCACAGTTTGCGGCACAGGTTCCGGTACGGAAATCGGTACAGCCCCTTTCCGGCCAACCCCCTGAAAAGCCTACACGTTAACCCACCGCGCGCCGGGCCCTCAATCCTCTGCCGTCCCGATCTGCGCCAGCTTGTCCCCCCGCCCCCGCGCCCGCAGGATCATCGGCACCACCAGCGCCACAGCAGCAAGGAACAGCAACCCCGCCGCGATGGGCGATTGCACCAAAGTCATGGGGTCCCCCTGCGCAATCGCCAGCGCCCGCCGCAATTGCTGCTCTGCCATCGGCCCCAGAATGAGTCCCACAACGACAGGCGCGATGGGATAGCCGTAGAGCCGCATCACATAGCCAAGTGTCCCAAAAAGAACGAGCATCATCAGCTCCACCACCGACGGATTGACGCCCAGCGTTCCCAAAGTGGCAAAGACAAGGATACCCCCATACAGCCACGGCTGCGGGATCTTCAGCAGCAACACCCAAAACCGGATCAGCGGCAGGTTCAGCACCAGCAGCATCACATTGGCCACCAGCAGGCTCGCAATCAGCCCCCAGACAAGCTGCGGTGCCGTCGCAAACAGCAACGGCCCCGGCTGCAACCCGAATTGCTGGAACCCCGCCAACATAATCGCCGCCGTCGCCGTCGTCGGCAGCCCCAAAGTCAAAAGCGGCACCAAGGTTCCCGCCGCCGCCGCATTGTTCGCAGCCTCCGGCCCCGCCACCCCCTCAATCGCCCCTTTTCCGAATTCTTCCGGGTACTTAGTCATGTTCCGCTCCGTCGCATAGGACAGGAAAGACGCGATATCCGCGCCCCCTGCGGGCATCGATCCGATGGGAAATCCGATCGCCGTCCCCCTCAGCCACGCCTTCCAAGACCGCGCCCAATCCTGCGCCGTCATCTTCACCCGCCCCTTGATCGCCAGCACCCCCGTCCTCGCATCCGGCCCCTGCGCCGCCACGAACAGCGCCTCACCCAAAGCGAACATCGCCACCGCCAGCGTCGTCACCTCGATCCCGTCCAAAAGCTGCGGCACCCCAAAGGACAACCGCGCCTGCCCGGTCAACTGATCGATCCCCACCAAGGCCAGCGACAACCCGATGAACAGCGACACCAACCCCTTCAAGGCACTCTCGCCAAAGGCCGCAGAAACGGTCACAAAAGCCAATACCATAAGGGCGAAATACTCCCTCGGCCCAAAGACCAAGGCCAGTTTCACCACATGCGGCGCAAGGAAGGCCAGCAACAGAGTCGCGATCAAACCCGCCACAAAAGACCCGAGGGCAGCGGTGGCCAAAGCAGGCCCCCCGCGCCCCGCACGGGCCATCTTGTTCCCCTCCAGCGCGGTGATGACCGACGCGCTCTCCCCCGGCGTGTTCAGCAGGATCGACGTCGTGGACCCCCCATACATCCCCCCGTAATAGATACCCGCAAACATGATCAACGACCCCGCCGGGTCCAGCCCATAGGTCACTGGCAAAAGCAGCGCCACCGTCAGCGCAGGCCCGATGCCGGGCAGCACCCCCACCGCCGTCCCCAACACCACCCCGATCAGCGCATAAAGCAGCATCATCGGCTCGAACGCCGTCGCAAGCCCTTGAATCAAAAAGCCGAAGGTATCCATCTCACCGCCCGAAGATCAGCATTTCCATCGGCCCCGCTGGCAGGTTCAACTGCAACAGGACGTCGAATACCCCATAGATCAGGAACCCCAGCACCAGCCCCGACAGGATCGCGCGGACAAAGCGCCGCTCGCCAAAGGCCGCGGCCGCACAGGTGAACAGGATCGTGGACCCAAGGACAAAGCCGATCCAATGGATCGTGGCCACCATCGCCACCATCCCGCCCAGCAACCAGACCAGCGGCAAAGGCTGCTGCTTCGGGCGCGGCGGTCCGGGGTTTTTCCACCCCTGCCAGCCCGTCCCCAGACCCAGCGCCACCATCCCCCATCCGACCAGCCGGGGCACATCCCCCGGCCCGACCCCGGCATAGCCCGCCTTGTTCGGCACCCGCCCGCCTTCCCAGACTAGCAGCAGCCCGATGGCGACCAGCACCGCCCCGATGACGAACGCCGCCCCGTCGGGGCGGCGTCCTTCTGCACCTTGCGGTGTCATTGCACCAGTCCGATATCCTTGAGGACGGCGGTCGTCGCCTCGATCTCCTTGGCCAGTTGCGCGTCGAAATCGGCGCCCGCCAGATAGGTGTCGGCCCAGCCCTTATCGGCCAGCGCCTTCTGCCAACCCGCAGATTTCGCAAGCTTTTCGATATCCGCCGCCACCTGCGCCTTCTGCTCGTCGCTCAGGCCCGGCGCGGCGGCGACCATGCGCCAGTTCTGCACGACCACGTCATAGCCCGCTTCCTTCAGCGTCGGCGCATCCACGCCCTCGATCCGCGCATCGGACGACACGGCCAGCAGGCGCATCGTGCCCGCCTGCACCTGCGGCAGGAACTCGCCAAGGCCCGAAATCCCCGCCGTCACCTGATTGCCAAGGATCGCCGCCGTCGCCTCACCACCGCCCGAGAAGGCGACGTAATTGATCTTCGTCGGGTCCACCCCCGCCGCCTTGGCCAGCAGGCCAACGGTGATGTGGTCCACCCCACCGGCGGACCCGCCGGCCCAGCTTACGGCACCCGGATCGGCGGCCATGGCATCGACCAAGCCCTTGATATCCTGAATTTCCGATGCCGCAGGCACCACGATGGCCACCGCTTCGCCCGTCAGCCGCGCAATCGGCGTGACATCGGCCAGCGACACGGGCGAGGCATTGGTCAGGATCGCGCCGACCATCACATAGCCGCCCACGATCAGTTGCGACGGATCACCCGACGCCGAAGCCACGAACTGCGCCAGACCCACGGTCCCACCCGCGCCCGGCACGTTCGTCACCTGCACCGACCCGGAAATCCCTTCGGCCTGCATCACCTCTTGCATGGTGCGCGCGGTGGAATCCCAGCCGCCGCCGGGGCTTGCCGGGGCCATGATCGTGTAGTCATTCGCAAAGGCCGGCACCGCCAGCGCAGCCGCAACCATCGCGCCGAAAAGGGCGTGTTTCATAAGGTTTTCCTCCCATATCCCGCGCGTCACAGGCGCGGGTGATTCCCTGAAGAAGGCACCTCCTCGTGCCCCCTGCGACTCAGGCAATCACGGAAACCTGTCACGAACCTGACATGGCAGGGACGCACCGCCTAACGCCCCAGCGCCGCGTCCCACTTGCCCAGCAGCCGCCGCCGCTTGGCCTGATCCAGATAGACCAGCAGGCCGGGGCTCACCTCCACCGGCTGCAACTGCGCGCCCAGCGCCGCCTGCATCGCCCGCGCGCTGTCCGCATCCGACACTTCCAGCGACACCGCAGGCAGGCGCAACTTGCGCGCCAGCACCTCCTGCCCCTCGCGGCTCATCAGGAAAGCAAGGAACGCCTCGCCCAGATCGGGGTTCCGCGCCGCCCGTGGCACAAGCGCGACGCGCGACACGACGACCGTGTAATCCTTCAGCAGCACCAACCCCAACTCCGGCCGCTGCCGCGCCTGATCGGCGGCATAGGACCCAAGGATGTTATACCCCAGCTTCAACCGCCCATCCGCCACCCGGTCGATGATATCCTGCGATGTCGGATAAACCTCCAACCCCGCCGCCGCCATCGCCCGCAGAAGCGTCCAGATATCCGAAAACCGC
Organism: Pseudomonadota bacterium; assembly: GCA_039798885.1. Classification (GTDB taxonomy): domain Bacteria; phylum Pseudomonadota; class Alphaproteobacteria; order Rhodobacterales; family Rhodobacteraceae; genus Paragemmobacter. The sequence goes on from JBDKFE010000137.1 coordinate 26,661, forward strand.
TCTTCATCCCGCGCAAGGAACAGATATCCCAGCGCCGACCGCGTCACGTCATAGGTCCCGACCGCACCGCCCTTCCCCGCCTGCGCCTTCAGCCATGTCATCAGGGCCAATCGCGATTGCGGCGCACCGTCGGGAAAACTGGGCCGATGATAAACCAGCACCGCCGGTTCAAAGGTCAGCGCATAGGCCCGGTCCTGCCACTGCGCCCAATCCGGCCACCCTTCCGCCGCCTCAGGCCGCACCGCCAGCGCATAGCCGTCATTGGCAAGCGACATCTGCAAATCCATGCCCGAAGAAAAGACGAAATCCGCCGTCCTCCCCCCCTCATCCGTCTCGGCCCGCACCCTGTCGCGGATCGCGCCGGTCAGCAGGTCCTCATAGCGCACGGCCACATCGGGATGTTCCGCCTGAAACGCCTCGATCAACGGCCCCGCCAGCCCCTCGTCCAGCGTGGAATAGATCGTCAGCTCCCGCCCCTCGCCCGCCGGGGCAGCAAATTCGAACACCTCGCCCCGCGCAGGCAGGGCGGCAAGCCAGAGGAACAGGACAATTCGCACAAGACCCATCCGCAAATCCTGCCCCAACGCGCCCTTGTTCACAACGCCGCCGTTCCCCTACTCTCACCGGACGGAGGGCCCATGCGCATCATGCTCGTCGAAGATGACCTGCCACTGGCCGAGGCGCTGACCACGCTCCTCGTCCAATCCGGCCATGCGGTGGATGCCGTCCATGACGGCGCATCGGCCGAAGCGCTCGCCGCCGCCGAACGCTTCGACCTCGTGATCCTCGACCTCAACCTGCCGGAAATGGACGGGCTGTCCGTCCTGCGCGCCCTGCGCGCCCGCTCGGACGAGGCCGCCGTGATGATCCTGACCGCCCGTGGCGCACCCGAAGACCGTGTCCGGGGCCTGAACCTTGGGGCGGATGACTACCTGACCAAACCCTTCGACGTGGCCGAATTCGAAGCGCGCGTCCGATCCCTCTTGCGCCGTCAGGCGGGGCTGCGCCGCGCCATCCTTACGCTGGGTGACGTGACCTTCGACCTGACCTCCCGCCGATTCTTCACGCCAGAAGGCGGGATCGACCTGCCCGCCCGCGAACTCGCGCTTCTGGAACTCCTCTTCACCCGCGCGGGCAAGGTGGTCAGCAAGGAAGCCATCGTCCAATCCCTTACCCCCATCGAAGGCTCGCTCTCCGACAACGCGATAGAACAATACATCTCGCGCCTGCGCCGCCGCCTGTCGCCCCATGGCGTCACGCTTCGGACCGCGCGCGGGATTGGCTATTTCCTTGAAAAGGCCCCCGGCACATGACCGCCGCCCCCGCCATCGGCGGCTGGTCGCTGCGCCGCCGCCTGCTGGCATGGCTGTTCCTGTCTACTGCCATCCTCGGCATCATCGCCCTGACCGACACGTGGTTCGAAGCCCGCCGCACCGCCCAATCCGTATCGGACCGCGTCCTCGCAGGCTCGGCCCTTGCCATAGCGGAACGCGTGACGGTGGACCTGTCGGGCGGGATCGAGGTGGACATCCCCTTCTCCGCCCTCGACATGCTCGCCTCCGCCGCCGAAGATCAGGTCTTCTACCGCATCGACGGCCCCGATGGGTTCCTGACCGGCTACGAAACCCTGCCCGTCGTCCCCAAAGGCCCCGACGACACCGCCTTCACGGACGGCGCGCTCAACGCCACCCGCCTGCGGATCGCCACGCTCCACGGTCAGGTCTCCACCGGCGAAGGCATCCTGCCTTTCTCTGTCACCGTCGCCGAATCCACCCGCGCCCGCGACCAACTGGCCCGCGCCATCCTCATCCGCTCTGCCCTGCGCCTGTCGGGCCTCGCGCTCGGGGCCGCGCTGATCGCGTGGATCACCGTGACCGTGGCGCTGCGCCCGCTCGACCGCCTTGCCCGCACGCTGCAATCCCGCGCGCCCGATGACCTGTCACCGCTAGAGGCCGACATCCCGTCCGAAGTCGCAGGCCCCATCGGCGCGATGAACGGCTTCATGGCCCGCCTTGATGGGGCCGTCGCGGCGCTGCGCAACTTCACCGGCAATGCGGGCCACCAGCTTCGCACCCCCCTCGCCACGGTCCGCGCGCAACTGGCCCTCATCTCCCGCGCCAGCCCGCCCGAGGCCGCGCCCGCCGTCGCCAAGGCCGAAACCGCCCTCATCCGCGCCGAACGGGTCCTCGCGCAACTCCTGATGCTTGCCCGCATCGACGCCGCCGCCGCCCGCCGCGCCCTGCCCCAGACCGACATCGCCGCCATCGCCCGCGCCACCACCGCCGACGCCATCCCCGAAGCCACCCGCAACGGCCACGACCTTGGCTTTGAAGGCGCGGACACCCTTACCGCACGGGCCGATCCCGTCCTCTGCGCCGAACTCCTGACAAACCTCGTGGACAACGCGATCCGCTACGCAGGCCCCAAGGCCACGATCACCGTCCGCGCCCTGACCACACCCCAAGGCCCCGCGCTAGAAGTCGAAGATGACGGCCCCGGCCTGCCACCTAGGGCCATCCCCCGCCTCATCGCCCGTCAGGACCTGCGCGCCGATCCGGCCGGAACCCACGGCCTCGGCCTTGCCGTCGTGGCCGAAATCGCCCGCCTTTTCGGCGCGACGCTGGACTTCCTCCCCGCCGCTTCGGGCAAGGGTCACGTCATCCGCGCCACCTTCCCGCCCGAGGATTAAAGCGCGTTCACGATCAGGAAAATCGCGGCCTTCGCCAAGGCCCAGACGACGCCCGACACGATCACCATCGACAGCCCCCCCACGATGGCCCCGATGACGACCCACATCCCGTCCCGCTCCAGCACCCCCAGCGCCATAAGCGATATGGCAAAGGCGGGCAGCATGTTGCCCAGCGGGATGGGCAGCGCCAGCACGATCGCCAGCACGAAACACAGGCCGCCAATCACCCTCTCGCCCGTGGCCGAGGTGACGAACAGGAACCGCGGCCGCAACAGCCGTTCGGCCCGCGCCAAAAGCGGCGTCACCCGCCCGACGAAATTGTTGAAATCCGCCCGCGTCATGGACCGATCCGCGATGATCGCGGGCAGCCATGGCAACTTGCCCAGCATCGCCTGCGCGGTCAGATACAGCAGCGGCAGCCCAAGGATCGACGATGTCCCCGGCGGGGTGGGCACCACATTGGGCAGCGCGAACAGCAGGATCAACGCCGCCACCGCCCGCGCATCCATCGCCCGCATCAGGTCCGACACCGACACCCGCTCGCGCCGCTCATCCGCGCCGATGGCGTCAAGAATCTGCGAGAACCGCTTCTTCCCTTCGGGCGGCGGTCCGTCGATGTTCTTGAAGCGCTTTGCGATCTTGCGTCCCCGGCCCATCGGGCAAACCTTCTCTTCGACCCTGCCCCACCTTTCGCGCCCCGGCACGGAAAGCGCAACCCCGCCAAAAGGCGTGGGTGCCGGTCAGGGGATCACTTCAAAGCGATCTACATCCACCATCCCATGATCGGTGATCTTCAGATGCGGGATCACGGGCAGCGCAAGAAAGGCCAGTTGCAGGAAAGGCTCTTCCAGCACCACCCCCAACCCCGCCGCTGCCGCCCGCAGCGCGACCAGCCGCTCTCGCACCACCTCGAACGGCTCCAGCGACATCAACCCCGCCACCGGCAGCGCCAGTTCCGCCAGCACCCGCCCGCCCTCGACAACGACGAACCCGCCCTCGATCTCGCCCAAGCGATTGGCGGCCAACGCCATGTCGTCGTAATCCGCCCCCACCACCGCGATGTTGTGATGGTCGTGGCAGACGGTCGACGCAATCGCCCCCCGCTTCAACCCGAACCCCTGCACGAAACCCGTCGCGCGGTTGCCATTCTTGCCATGCCGCTCGATCACCGCGATGCGGATCAGATCGCGCGACAGGTCGGGACGTTTGTCCCCATCCTGCGGCGCGATGTCGAAGGTCAAATGCTCGGTGATGATCTTGCCCGGCAGGATGCCGATCACCGGCGTCTCCACCCGGTTGCCCCCGCAGCGGAAATGATGCGCCTCCACCCTTGGCGCCTTCACCGAATGCCGCGCCACTGGCGGAATGACCTCGCGCCCCGCAAAGGCCGCCTCCGTCACCTCTACCCCGCCCGCAAAGACCCGCTCCGCATGGCACCCGTCCAGCGACTCCAGCACAACGATATCCGCGCGCTTGCCCGGCGCGATCAGCCCCCGGTCCTTCAACCCGAACGCCTCTGCCGCCGACAGACTGGCCGCGCGATAGACGGCCAAAGGCTCTGCCCCCAAAGCAATCGCCGTCCGGATCATGTGATCCAGATGCCCATGCTCGGCAATGTCCAGCGGGTTGCGGTCATCCGTGCAGAGGCAAAGATACGGCGCATACCGCTCCACCAGCAGCGGGGCCAGCGCGTGCAGGTCCTTGGACACCGACCCCTCGCGGATCAGCACCCGCATCCCCTTGCGCAGCTTCTCCAACGCCTCCTCGGCGCTCGTCGCCTCATGCTCCGTCCCTATCCCGGCGGCGATATAGGCGTTCAGATCATTCCCCCGCAGCAAGGGCGCATGGCCGTCGATATGCCGCCCCTGCCACGCCTCCAGCTTCGCCATGCAGCCCGCATCCTGCATCAGCACGCCGGGAAAATTCATGAACTCCGCCAGCCCGATCCCGCGCGGATGATCCATCAGCGGGATCAGATCCGCCGCCTCCAGCCGAGCCCCCGCGGTCTCCATATGGGTGGACGGCACGCAAGAGGACAGCTGCACCCGAATATCCATCAAGGTCCGCGCCGAAGCGTCCAGAAAATACCCGATCCCCTCCCGCCCGCAGACATTGGCAATCTCATGCGGATCGCAAATCGCCGTCGTCACCCCGCGCGGGCAGACACAGCGGTCAAATTCAAAAGGCGTCACCAACGAGGATTCGATATGCAGATGCGTGTCGATGAACCCCGGCACCAGCACGCGGCCCGCCACATCGACGACGCGCCGCCCCTCATATGCCCCGAACACCCCCACGATCGTATCGCCACAGATCGCCACATCCGTTTCGACCAATTCCCCCGTGATCAGGTCGAACACCCGCCCGCCCCGCAACACGATATCCGCCGGAACCTGCCCCCGACCCTGCGCGATGCGGTCCGACAACGGGGCCTTGGGGGCAATCTGCGGCATGGGTCAATCTCCTTTTGGCCCAGCAAAGCGCCCCCCGCCCCGCCTGTCCACCCCCTTGCACCCCGCCCGAAACGATGGTCCAACCGGACCAACCCCGGAGAGTTCCATGCGCCCCCTGCGCGGCATCGCCCTCAAGCTCGGCTCCGTCCTCGTTTTCATCGTGATGTCCTCGATGATCAAGGCCACGGCCGACCACGTCCCCGCAGGTCAGGCGGTCTTCTTCCGCTCGGCCTTCGCCATCCCCGTGATCGTCCTCTGGCTGGCCCTGCGCCGCGAACTCGCCACGGGCCTGCGCGCCGTACACCCGATGGGCCATGTCTGGCGCGGCTTTGCAGGCACCTGCGCCATGGGTCTGGGCTTCGCGGGCCTTGGTTACCTGCCCCTGCCCGAAGTCACCGCCATCGGCTATACCGCCCCCCTGCTGACCGTCGTCTTCGCCGCCATGTTCCTGGGCGAGGATGTCCGCCTCTTCCGCCTCTCTTGCGTGGCGCTGGGGATGATCGGCGTCCTTATCGTCCTGTCGCCGCGCCTGACGGTCCTCGACGGCGGCGCAGGCCATGCCGAAGCCTTCGGTGCCCTGCTCGTCCTTGGCGGCGCGGTCTTCGCGGCGCTGGCGCAGGTTTTCGTCCGCAAACTCGTCCAGACCGAAAAGACCCCCGCCATCGTCTTTTACTTCTCCGTCACCGCCACCGTCCTGTCGCTGACCACCCTCCCCTTCGGCTGGGTTTGGCCCGCGCCCTTGGAACTCGCCCTTCTCGTCAGCGCGGGCCTCCTTGGCGGCGTGGGGCAAATCCTCCTCACCTCCAGCTACCGCGAAGCCGACGCCTCCCTCGTCGCGCCCTTCGACTACGCCTCCATGCTCTTTGCGCTGGCCATCGGCTGGTTCATCTTCTCGGAAATGCCCACCCTCACCATGCTGATGGGCGCCACGATCATCATCACCGCAGGCATCCTCATCATCTGGCGCGAACGCAGGCTGGGGAAGGACCGCGCCGCCGCAAGGAAGGTGACGACGCTGCAGGGGTGAGGCAGCGCCCCCTGCTCTTCATCTCGGCCCAGTTACCCTGAGGGTCCGACGGTGAAACACCCGGCTTCCTTCTTCGAACGAGGCGCAACGGCTGGACTGCCCCGTGGCCCAAAGCCACGGGGCGCGCACGTCCCGCACCACCGGGACGTGCGCCACAGGCGCCCGACCCGGCGTGACGCGCGCGCCCCTAACGGCGGCGATGCAAAACGCCCCACCGGGGCCTTTTGCATCGCCTAGCACTACAAAGCCCCCCAAAAGCAAACGGGGGGCCGAAGCCCCCCGCCAACCGCAATTCCCGAACCTTCAGGCGATCACATGCTCCGGCACCTTGGCCCCGGTCATGAAGGCCACCGCGTCCGACATCGTGTATTCCTTCGGATCGATGACACACAGCCGCTTGCCCAGACGGTGGATATGGATGCGGTCCGCCACCTCGAACACATGGGGCATGTTGTGGCTGATCAGGATGATCGGCAGCCCCCGCTTCTTCACGTCAAGGATAAGCTCCAGCACGCGGCGGCTTTCCTTCACGCCCAAAGCGGCGGTCGGTTCATCCATGATCACGACCTTCGACCCAAAGGCCGCCGCCCGCGCCACGGCCACACCCTGCCGCTGGCCGCCCGACAGCGTTTCAACGGCCTGCCCGATGTTCTGGATCGTCATCAGGCCCAGCTCGCTCAGCTTGTCGCGCGCCATCTTCTCCATCGCCTTGCGGTCCAGCATGCGAAGCATGGACCCCATGATCCCGGGCTTCCTTATCTCGCGCCCCATGAACATGTTGTCCGCGATGGACAGCGCGGGCGACAGGGCGAGGTTTTGGTACACCGTCTCGATCCCGGCATCGCGCGCCTGCATCGGGTTGGTGAACTGCACGGGCTTGCCGTCCAGCTTGATCTCGCCCTCATCCGGCACCACAGCCCCGCACAGCGCCTTGATCAGCGTGGATTTCCCCGCCCCGTTGTCGCCGATCACGGCAAGGATCTCGCCGGGGTAAAGGTCGAAGTCGCAATTGTCCAACGCCGTCACGCGCCCATAGCGCTTGGTCAGACCGCGTGCCGTCAGAATGGGTTCAGCCATGTCTCGTCCTCCCTCAGCCCGAAACCTTGCGGATCCACTGGTCAATGGCGACAGCGCCGATGATCAGGATACCGGTCAGCAGCACTTTCCATTGCGGGTCCGCACCCAGCATGTTCAGACCCATGCTCATCACGCCCACGATCAGCGTCCCGAACAGCACGCCGAGGATCGATCCCCGCCCGCCGAACAGCGAAATCCCCCCGATCACCGCCGCGGTGATGGCCTGCAGGTTAAAGTCGGTGACGACCGTCGAAGGAGAGATCGACCCGTTCCGCCCGATGGACACCCAAGCCGCCAGACCCGCGATCAGGCCCGCCAAAGTATAGGTCTTCAAAAGCACCTGATTGGTGCGGATACCGGCAAGGTCCGCCGCGTCCGGGTCATCGCCCACCGCGTAGATGTGCCGCCCGAAGGCCGTGTTGTTCAGCATGTACCACAGCCCGACATACAGCGCGATCATCGCCACCACGCCCAGCGTCACCACCGCGCCGCCGATCTTGAAGCTGATGCCGAAGACATGCAGCCACTGCGTCGTGGCGGTCAGGTCGGCCTCGCGTAAGGTGGCGTTCTCTGAATAGATCAGACAGATCGCCATGATGATGTTCCACGTGCCCAGCGTCACGATGAAGGGCGGCAGCTTCAGGCGCGACACCAGATAGCCGTTCAGCGCGCCCCCGCCCCCCGCGATCAGAAAGCCCGCAAGGATGGCCACCATCGCCGGCATCTCATAGGCCAGCACGAAATTGCCCATGATGACAAAGGCAAAGACCATCAGCACCCCGATCGACAGGTCGATGCCCGCCGTCAGGATCACCAGCGTCTGCGCGGCGGCAAGGATACCCACCACCGCCACCTGCTGCATGATCAGCGTCAGCGTATAGGCCGAGAAGAACCGCTCGCCCCGCGCAAAGCCGAAGATGATGATCAGCGCGACCAGAACGATCATCGGCACGGCGGCCGGGTTGGAATGCAGGAAATGCTGCACCTTGCGCAGACCGCTTTTCTGCTCCTCGAACTGCGCGACGCTTGACGCGCTCTGCTCAAGAATCTTCTCGAATTCCTGTGGCTGGCTCATGAGTCCCCCCTTGTTCCCGCGCTGCGGGCTCTGCCTAGACGAAGGGCGGCCCTGATCGAGAGCCGCCCCCGTTCACTCCCTTGCGGGATGCTGCGGGGGGAACGCCCCCCCGCGCAAGTCTTTTTATATCAGCCCCAGCAGAGCTCGGTGCCCTTGGTGGTGTCGATCGAGTCGACGCCAGCGGCGGGCTTGTCGGTGATCAGCGCCACGCCGGTGTCGAAGAAGGCCTTGCCGGGGGTCGGCTGCGGCTTCTCGCCCGAGTCGGCCCACTTCTTGATCGCTTCCACGCCCAGCGCCGCCATCATCAGCGGGTACTGCTGCGAGGTCGCGCCGATCACGCCGTCCTTGACCGAGGCAACGCCCGGGCAGCCGCCGTCAACCGACACGATCAGCACGTCGTTTTCCTTGCCGACGGCCTTCAGCGCCTGATAGGCACCCACGGCGGCCGGTTCGTTGATCGTGTGGATCACGTTGATGTCCGGGTTGATCTGCAGAAGGTTTTCCATCGCCTTGCGGCCGCCTTCTTCGTTCCCGTTGGTCACGTCATGGCCGACGATGCGCGCATCATCTTCGTCGCCGATGTCGTTGGGGTCCTTGGTGTCGATGCCGAACCCGGCCATGAAGCCCTGGTTGCGCAGCACGTCCACCGTCGGCTCGGACGGGGTCAGGTTCAGGAAGCCGATCTTGGCATTGGCGGCTTCCGCGCCCAGCGTGGCGGCAGCCCATGCGCCGATCAGGCGGCCAGCTTCGAAGTTGTCCGTCGCGAAGGTCGCGTCGGCGGCATCAGCCGGATCAAGGGGCGTGTCGAGGGCGATGACGACCATGCCCGCTTCCTGCGCCTTCTTGACCGAGTCCACGATGGCCTTGGTGTCCGAAGCGGCGATCAGGATGCCCTTCGCGCCGTCGGCGATGCAGGCTTCGATCGCGGCGACTTGGCTGTCGTGGTCGCCGTCCACTTTGCCCGCATAGGACTTCAGCGACACGCCCAGCTCGGCAGCCTTGGCTTCCGCGCCTTCCTTCATCTTCACGAAGAAGGGGTTGGTGTCGGTCTTGGTGATCAGGCAGGCCGAAACGTCCTGCGCCAGCGCCGGAGCAGCCGAAATCAGCGCAAGAGTCGCCGCGCCCACAAGGGCTTTAGCTTTGAATTTCATCGATTTTCCTCCCAAGAAAATCCGGGGGTCCACCCCCTGTTTGACATGCCGTGCGGGGTCAGACCCCGATGCGACAGGCGGTAAGAAAACCGATTCCCTGCCCCACGTCAAGATAATTAAATCACTCTGATTTATTATTGACAGCCCGCCGATTCCCCGCGCATCCTCGCTCGAAATCCGGGCAAAAACCCCGGACGGGAGGAGACGTGAGACACCAGGCCGAGGCGATTCCGGATCGTCCCGCCCCCGAAGCCGCAGGCTTTCGGGGGTCGAACCAGTCCGGCATGCGCGCCCATAACGAAAGGCTGGTGCTGTCCATCCTGCGCTCTCACGGGGCGCTGGCCAAGTCCGACCTTGCGCGCATGACGGGGCTTTCGGTGCAGACCGTGTCGGTCATCATGCGGTCCTTGGAACAGGACGGCCTCCTCCTGCGCGGTGAACCGATCCGGGGCCGCATCGGGCAGCCCTCTGTCCCGATGTCGCTTGATGCCGAAGGGGCGTTCTTCCTCGGCCTCAAGATCGGTCGCCGCTCTGCCGACCTGACGCTTGTCGATTTTCTTGGCCGCGTCCGCGCCGCCCGTCGCCGGATTTACCGCTACCCCACCCCAAGCACCGTCGTGGCCTTCGTGGACGAGGCACTGCCCGCCGTCCTTGCCACCCTGCCCGCCGACCTTCGCGACCGTGTGGGCGGCATGGGCATCGCCATGCCCTTTCAACTCTGGAACTGGGTCCGCTACATCGGCGCCCCACAATCCGAGATGGACGCCTGGCGTGACCGCGACATCGCAGCCGAGATTTCGGCACTGGCCGGAATGCCCGTCCATATGCAAAACGACGCCACCGCCGCCTGCGGCGCGGAACTCGTCTTTGGCACGGGCGAAAAGCCGAAGGATTTCCTCTACTTCTACTTCGGCACCTTCATCGGCGGCGGCCTTGTGCTGAACGGCCAACTCTTCACCGGGCGCACAGGCAATGCGGGCGGCGTCGGGCCCATGCCCGTCCCCGGCCCCGACGGCACGCTGCAACGGCTGTTCGACGTCGCCTCCATGTCCCGCCTCGCCGAACAGACCGAGGCAGCGGGCCACAGCGCCGACCACCTGTGGGAACAGCACGCCGAATGGCGCATCCCGGACGCGATCCTAGACGACTGGCTGCAACACGCCTCCGAAGGGCTCGCCTATGCCACCCTCTCTGCCGCCGCCTTGGTGGAACTTGAGGCCGTGATGATCGACGGCTGGATGCCCACCGCGATCCGGGCCGAAATCACGCGCCGGACCGAAGCCGCGCTGAACCGTCTGGACCTGTCGGGCGTCGAACCCCCGCAGGTCCGCGAAGGCACCGTCGGCGCCGAAGCCCGCGCCCTTGGGGCCGCCGCCATCCCGCTTGCCCAGCGCTACCTGATCGATCCGACCACCCCCCACGCCACCCGCGACGGCATCGCCTAAGCTTGGTTGGGCAATCGGCCCCCTCTGCCTCGTAAAGCCACGAACAGGTCCAAACGCGCCCTTTCCGCGCCGAAAATGCTTGATCTGCCCCACCCCCGCTCCCAAATGGCAGGGACAAGACTGCAAACGGCCCTCTGGCAGACCAAGACGGCATCCATGCCGCGACAAACGACAACAGGACCCGATGACCCTTGCGCTGATCGCAGCCCTTCCGTTTCTCGGTGCGCTTCTGCCGGGCCTCGCGATCCGCGCGGGCCGCACGGCCTGCGCCACGCTGACCGGGGCCGTGACCGCGACCGCCCTGCTTCTGCTCGCCCTCGAAGCCCCCGCCGTGCTGTCGGGCGAAACCGTCACCACCCGCATCGACTGGCTCCCCGCGCTGGGCCTGAACGCCAATTTCCGGCTGGACGGGCTGGGCCTGCTCTTTGCGGGGCTGATCCTCGGCATCGGCCTGCTGATCATCCTCTATGCCCGCTTCTACCTGTCCAAGTCGGACCCGATGGGGGTGTTTTTCACCTACCTCATGCTCTTTCAGGGCGCGATGGTGGGGATCGTCCTGTCCGACAACATCCTGCTCTTGCTGATCTTCTGGGAACTGACCTCGTTGTCGTCCTTCCTGCTGATCGGCTACTGGAAGCACCTCGCCGAAGGCCGCCAAGGCGCGCGCATGGCGCTGGCCGTCACGGGCGGCGGCGGGCTTGCGCTGATTGCCGGGATGCTGATCCTTGGCAATATCGCGGGCAGCTACGACCTGTCGGTGATCCTGACGCAGAAAGAGGCAATCCAGTCCTCTGACTGGTATCTGCCCGCGCTGATCCTGATCCTTCTGGGCTGCTTCACCAAATCCGCGCAGTTCCCCTTCCATTTCTGGCTGCCCCACGCCATGGCCGCCCCCACGCCCGTTTCGGCCTATCTGCATTCGGCCACGATGGTAAAGGCGGGGATCTTCCTCATGGCCCGCCTCTGGCCCGTGCTGGCGGGCACGCCGGAATGGTTCTGGATCGTCACCACGACGGGCCTGATCACCCTTCTGATCGGGGCCAAGATCGCCTTTTTCAAGGACGACCTGAAGGCGCTGCTCGCCTTTTCCACGGTCAGCCATCTTGGCCTCATCACCATGCTTTTGGGCATGGGCACGGCCAAGGCCGCGACCGTCGCCATCTTTCACATCCTCAACCACGCCACCTTCAAGGCTGCGCTCTTCATGACCGCAGGCATCGTGGACCACGAAACCCACACCCGCGACCTGCGCCGCTTGGGCGGGCTGCGCCACAGGATGCCCGTCACCTTCACCATCGCGCTCATCGCCTCGCTCTCCATGGCCGGACTGCCGCCCTTCAACGGCTTCCTATCGAAAGAGATGATGCTGGAAGAGGCAGCCCACACCTCCCTCGGCCCCGCATGGCTGCTGCCGCTGCTGGCCACCGTCGCGGCGCTCTGGTCCGTGGCGTACAGCTTCCGTTTCCTGTCGCACGCCTTCCTCGGCCCCAAGCGCTGCGACATCCCCCACCCGCCGCAGGACCCCGGCTTCGGCCTCTGGGCGGCCCCCGCCTTGCTGGCGCTGCTCGTGATCCTGATCGGCCTTGCCCCCATGACCACCGCCGCATGGCTGGTGGACAGCGCCGCCACCGCCACCATCGGCGCGACGACAGAGGCCTATATCACGCACTGGCACGGCCTCGGCTCGCCCGCGCTCTGGATGTCGCTTGCAGCGATCGGCGGCGGCTTCGCGCTCCTCGCGGGCTTCCCGCGCTTGCGCGCCCTCTGGGATGCCACCCCGAAGCCAGAGGCGAAGCGGCTTTTCGACGCGACCATCGCCCCCCTCGCCGCCGCCGCCCGCACCATCACGCGGACGCTCCACGACGGCGCGCTCACCCGCGCCATCGCCATTGGCACCGCCGCCATCGCGGCCACCGCCGCCTATGCCTTCGCCACCGCGACCCACGCCCCCGGCACCCGCCCCCCCCTTCCGGTGCAGACCGTCCCCGTCATCGCATGGCTCCTCCTCATGGCTGCCACGCTCGGCGTGGCCCTCCTCCACCGCAACCGCCTGCTCGCGCTCCTGCTCACCGGGATCATCGGCCTCATCACCTCGCTTGCCTTCGCATGGCTCTCGGCCCCCGACCTCGCCCTCACCCAGATCACGGTCGAGGTGGTGACCGTCATCCTCATGCTCCTCGCCCTGAACTTCCTGCCCAAGGAAACCCCGCGCGAAAGCACCGCCCCCCGCCGCACCCGCGATGCCGTCATCGCCATCGCCGCAGGCACGGGGATCGGCGCGCTGGCCTATGCCATCATGACCCGCGATTTCGCTTTCCCGCCCATCTCGGCCTACCACCTCGCCCAATCCAAACCCGGCGCGGGCGGGACCAACGCGGTCAACACCATCATCGTGGACTTCCGCGGCTACGACACCTTTGGTGAAATCATCGTCCTCGGCATTGCCGCCCTGCTGATCTACGCCCTCGCCGACCAGCTTTTGAACCCCGGCCCCGCCAATGACCGGCTGCGCGGCCTCTTGCCCAACCGCGACCGCGCGGGCGACCGCCACCCGCTGCTGATGGTCATGGCCACCCGATTCCTGCTGCCACTGGCCCTGATGATCGGCGTCTTCCTCTACCTGCGCGGCCACAACCTGCCCGGCGGCGGCTTCGTCGCGGGCCTTGTGGTCGCCATCGCCATCGTCCTGCAATACATGGCCTCTGGCCTTGCATGGTCCGAAGCACGCCAAAGGATCGATCACCACGCCCTCATCGCCGCAGGCATCCTGATCGCCGCAGGCGCGGGCGTCGGGGCCTGGGCCTTTGGCGCGCGCTTCCTGTCATCGTCCTACACCTATGTCACGATCTGGCCGTTCGAAACGTTCGAACTCGCCACCGCCGCCATCTTCGACCTCGGCGTCTTCTTCTGCGTCCTTGGTGCGGTCCTGCTGACCCTGAACACGCTCAGCCGTCTTGCCCGCCGCGCGGGCGAAACCCGCAGCGACGATCCCTATTCGATAGACCCGCCCCCCGCCCCGCCGCAGGAGGCCCGCTAGGACATGGAAGCCCTCATCGCCACCGCCATCGGCGCCCTCACCGCCTCGGGTCTTTACCTGATGCTGCGCCAGCGCACCTTTCCGCTGATCCTTGGGCTGACGCTCATCTCCTATGCGGTGAACCTGTTCCTCTTCGCCTCTGGCCGCCTCGTCACGGGCCTGCCCGCAATCATCGCCAAGGATGCGCCGGGCTATACCGACCCCCTGCCGCAGGCGCTGGTGCTGACGGCCATCGTCATCTCCTTCGGCATGACTGCCGTCATCGTGCTGATGTCGCTGGGCGCATGGCTATCGGGCGGGCATGACCGCACCGACATGGACGAGGCAGAGTGACGATGCACCACTGGATCATCGCCCCCGTCGTCCTGCCCGCAATCCTCGCGCCGCTGATCGTGCTGGGGATGCGCGGCAACCTCACGCTGCAACGCCTCGCCGGACTGTCGGGCACCATCGCCCTCGCCGTGATCTCCGGGGGGCTGCTCGTCGCCGCCACCCACACCCCGGCGGAATCCTACCATGTCGGCAACTGGCCCGCCCCCTTCGGCATCGTGCTGATGCTCGACCGACTGTCGGCGCTGATGCTGACCCTCACCGCCGCCCTCGCGCTGGTGGTGCAGGCCTATGCCATCGCCACCGGATGGGACGCCAAGGGCCGCCATTTCCACGCGCTCTTCCTGTTTCAACTTATGGGCCTGAACGGAGCCTTCCTGACCGCCGACGCCTTCAACCTCTTTGTTTTCTTCGAGGTTTTGCTGATCGCCTCCTACGGCCTCATGATCCATGCCGCAGGCAAGGACCGCCTGCGCGCGGGCATCCAATACATCGCCTTCAACCTCATCGCCTCCACGCTGTTCCTCTTTGCGCTCGGCACGGTCTATGCGGTGACAGGCACGCTCAATATGGCGGACCTCGCGCTGAAGGTCGCGGCCCTGCCCGAAGGCGACGCGGCCCTTATCCGCGTTGCGGCGATCCTGATGCTGTCGGTCTTCGCCATCAAGGGCGCGCTGGTGCCGCTGCAATTCTGGCTGCCCGGCACCTATGCCAACGCGCCGGGTCCCGTGGCCGCGCTCTTTGCCATCATGACCAAGGTCGGCGCCTATGCCATCATCCGCACCACCACCCTGATCTTCCCGCCGGATGCCGCCCCCATCGGCACGCTGATCACCGACCTGATGCTGCCCGCCGCCCTCGTGACCCTTGTCGTCGGCGCCATCGGCACCCTCGGCGCGACGACCCTGCCGCGCCTTGCGGCCTTTGCCGCCATCGCCTCTATGGGCACGCTCTTCACCGCGCTCGCGACCTTCACCCCACAGGCCACCACCGCCGCGCTGTACTACCTGATCCACTCCACCCTCGCGGCGGCGGCGATCTTCCTGATCTCCGACCTCGTCACCGCCCGCCGCGGCAGCGCGGCCCTCACCGCCCAAGCGCCCATCGCGCAGCAAGGCCCCCTCGCCGCCGCCTTCTTCGCCACCGCCATCGCACTGGCGGGCATGCCGCCACTCTCGGGCTTCCTCGGCAAGCTTTTGATCCTTGACGCCACCCGCGACAACGCCCCGCTAATCTGGACCACCCTCCTCGTCACCTCCTTCCTGATGATCCTCGGCCTAGCGCGCGCTGGGTCCACCCTCTTCTGGAAATCCCACGCGACCGAAGGCACCCCACCCCACCACGCCCCCCAACCCATGGCCTTCGCCGCCACGGCCACCCTCCTGCTGGCCCTCGCCGCCCTCACCGCCATGGCAGGCCCCGTCACGGACTGGCTCGCCACCACGGCCCAGCAGCTCCACGACCCCGCCGCCTACATCGCCGCCAACCGGATGGGAGAGGACCCATGATCCGCCGCCTCTTTCCCCATCCCCTGCTGTCGCTCCTGCTTTTTGGGACGTGGTTTCTTCTGGTCAACGACCCGAAGATCGGCTCTCTCGTCCTCGCCGCCGCCCTTGCCATGGGGATCCCGCTCTTTACAGCCCCCTACTGGCCCACCGCCCCCCGCGTGAACAGCCTGCCCGCCCTGCTGGCCTACATCGCGCTGGTCGTCTGGGACGTGATCCTTGCCAACATTCAGGTGGCGAAGATCATCCTCTTCCTGCCGCGCGACCGCATCCAGTCCCGCTTCATCCGCGTCCCCGTGGACCTGACCTCGCCCGAAGCCATCGCCATCCTTGCCGGAACCATCACCATGACCCCCGGCACCGTCACCGCCGATATGACAGCGGACGGGACGACGCTCTTGATCCACTCCCTCCACGCGCCCGACCCGGACGCCATCCGCGACGACATCAAGTCCCGCTACGAAGCCCGCCTGAAAAGGATCTTCGAATGACCGCATACGCGCTTGCCTTTGCCATGGCCTGCTTTGGCGCGGGCCTCCTGTTGAACCTCTGGCGGCTGGCGCGCGGCCCGCACATGCCCGACCGCATCCTCGCCGTGGATACGATGGTGGTGAACGTCATCGCCCTCATCGTGCTTTATGGCATAAAGACAGGCCTCGGCATCAACTTCGAGGCCGCGATGCTCTTTGCCATGACCGGCTTCGTCAGCACCGTCGCCTTCTGCAAATACCTCCTCAGAGGAAGCGTGATCGAATGACGCCCCTTCTCGACGCCTTCATCGCCCTCCTCCTCATCATCGCAGGCACCTTCGGCCTGATCGGCAGCTATGGCCTGATCCGCCTGAAGGACGGCATGCAGCGCCTGCACGCGCCCACCAAGGCCTCCACCGTAGGCCTTGGCGCGGCGCTGCTGGCCTCGATGTTCCATGGCCTGCTGATCGGCAAAGGCTTCTCGTCGCAGGAACTGCTGGTGATGGTCTTCATCTTCATCACCGCCCCCATCAGCGCCAACTACCTGTCCAAACTCCACCTCCACGCCCGCCGCTACGACATCCCCCCGCCCGAAGCCCCGCGCGACTGGGCCACCTTCGACCACGCCCCCGAACCCGACCAGCCCCACCTGCCGCAGCGGAAATCCTGACCAAAAGGTCAGAAAACCCCGCGCCCCGCCCTTGCGCGACCGCGCCGCCCCGTGCATCCTCCGCCCGTCCGAAGGGAGGCCGCCGTGCAGACCATCACCCAGACCACGACCCAACTGCCCCAGGTCGCCCATCCCCGCAACGAAGGGATGCCGCTCGACCTCGACTGGGTCGCCGCCGTGCAGGCCAACACCTCTGCCATCGAACGCCGCGCCGCGACGCTTGGCGGCAGGCGGTCGGTCAAGAAGGACTGGCAGGCCGCATGGCTCCTCAAGGCCGTCTCGCTGATCGACCTGACCACACTTTCGGGCGATGACACATGGGGCCGCGTCGAACGCCTCTGCGCCAAGGCCCGCCAGCCCGTCTCGCCTTGGATGCTGGAAAAACTGGGGATGGAAGGCCTGACCGTCGGGGCCGTCTGCGTCTATCACGACATGGTCGAAACCGCCGTCCGCGCCCTCGAAGGCACCAACATCCCCGTCGCCGCCGTCTCCACTGGCTTTCCCGCAGGCCTCTCGCCCTTCCCCCTCAGGATCGAGGAAATCCGCCGCTCCGTCGCCGCCGGCGCGCGCGAAATCGACATCGTCATCTCTCGCCGCCACGTCCTGACGGGCAACTGGCAGGCGCTTTACGATGAGATGCGCGAGATGCGCGCCGCCTGCGGGCCCGCCCATGTCAAGGCGATCCTCGCCACAGGCGAACTCGCCACCCTGCGAAACGTCGCCCGCGCGTCGCTTGTCTGCATGATGGCGGGGGCCGATTTCATCAAGACCTCCACCGGGAAAGAGTCCGTCAACGCCACCCTTCCCGTCTCGCTCACGATGATCCGCGCCATTCGCGACTATCAGGACCGCACGGGCGTCAAGGTCGGCTACAAACCCGCAGGCGGCATCGCCAAGGCCAAGGACGCGCTCCTCTACCTCGCGCTGATGAAGGACGAATTGGGCCATCCTTGGCTTCAACCCGACCTCTTCCGCTTTGGGGCCTCCTCTCTGCTGGGCGACATCGAACGCCAGCTTGAACACCACCTGACCGGCCATTACTCGGCCGCCAACCGTCATCCGATGGGGTAAGACCATGACGATCAAGGAAATCTTCGACCGCATGGACTACGGCCCCGCCCCCGAAGGCAATGCCGAGGCAAAGGCATGGCTTGCCAAGCACGCCGCAACCTTCGGCCATTTCATCGACGGCACCTTCACCAAGCCCGGCGCGACCTTCGCCACCAAGAACCCCGCCAATGGCAGCACCCTCGCCGAAGTGACCCAAGGCACCGCCGCCGATATCGACGCAGCCGTCGCCGCCGCCCGCCGCGCCCAGCCGAAATGGGCCCGCCTGCCCGGCCATGCCCGCGCGCGCCACCTCTACGCCCTCGCCCGCCTGATCCAGAAACATGCCCGCCTTCTGGCGGTGCTGGAAACCATGGACAACGGCAAACCCATCCGCGAAAGCCGCGACATCGACATCCCCCTCGTCGCCCGCCACTTCTACTACCACGCGGGCCTCGCCCAACTGATGGACGCCGAACTGCCCGGCCACGCCCCGCATGGCGTCTGCGGCGCGGTGATCCCGTGGAACTTCCCCCTTCTGATGCTCGCATGGAAGGTCGCCCCGGCCCTTGCTGCCGGGAACACCGTCGTCCTCAAACCCGCCGAATACACCCCTCTCACCGCCCTCCTCTTCGCCGAAATCACGCGCGAGGCGGGTCTGCCCAAGGGCGTGATCAACATCGTCACGGGCGACGGCGAAACCGGCGCGGCGCTGGTCGCCCATCCGGGCGTGGACAAGATCGCCTTCACCGGATCGACCGCCGTGGGCAAGGCCATCCGCCGCGCCACCGCAGGCACGGGCAAGGCGCTGACGCTCGAACTCGGGGGCAAATCGCCCTACATCGTCTTTGACGACGCCGATATCGACAGCGCCATCGAAGGGCTGGTGGACGCCATCTGGTTCAATCAGGGTCAGGTCTGCTGCGCCGGATCGCGCCTTCTGGTGCAAGAAGGCATCGCCCCCCGCTTCCACGACAAACTCAAACGCCGGATGGACGGCCTGCGCCTTGGCGACCCGTTGGACAAATGCATCGACGTGGGCGCGGTGGTGGACCCGATCCAGCTTGCCACCATCACCGACATGGTGAACGGCTCTGACGGCGACATCTACCGCGCCAACACGCCGATCCCCTCGACGGGCTGTTACTACCCCCCCACCCTCATCACCGGCCTCGGCACCGCCTCGCGCCTGATGCAAGAGGAAATCTTCGGCCCCGTCCTCGTCTCCATGACCTTCCGCACCCCGCAGGAAGCGGTGGACCTCGCCAACAACACCCGCTACGGGCTCGCGGCTTCGGTCTGGACCGAAAACGTCAACCTCGCGCTCGACATCGCGCCAAAGATCAAGGCGGGCGTCGTCTGGGTGAATGCCACCAACCTCTTCGACGCCGCCGCAGGCTTTGGCGGGGTGCGGGAAAGCGGCTTCGGACGCGAAGGCGGCTGGGAAGGCCTCATGGCCTACCTCAAACCCGCCCGCGCCACCAAACCCCTCAAACCCGTCCCCGCCACGCCTGAACCCAAGGATTACGACACCCCCGCCCTCGACCGCACCGCCAAACTCTTCATCGGCGGCAAACAGGCCCGCCCCGACGGCGGCTATTCCCGCGCCATCTTCTCGCCCAAGGGCAAACACCTTGGCCATGTGGGCTTGGGCAACCGCAAGGACATCCGCAACGCGGTCGAGGCCGCCCACGCCGCCAAATCCTGGGCGAAAACAACCGCCTACAACCGCGCCCAGGTCCTCTACTTCATCGCCGAAAACCTCTCCGCCCGGGCCACCGAGTTCGCCACCAGACTGCAAGACCTCACCGGCAAACCCGGCGCAGCCGAGGTAGACGCCTCCATCCAGCGCCTCTTCACCTACGCCGCCTGGGCCGACAAATACGACGGGTCCGCCAAATCCGTCCCGATCCGCGGCATCGCGCTGGCGATGAACGAACCCGTCGGCGTTATCGGCGCGATGCTCCCGGATGAGGCCCCCCTCCTCGGCCTCATCTCCCTCATGGCCCCCGCCATCGCGATGGGCAACACGGTGATCCTCGTCCCCGGCCAGCACCCCCTGTCGGCCACCGACTTCTACCAGATCCTCGACACCTCCGACGTGCCGCCTGGGGTCGTCAACATCGTCACCGGCCCGCCGCAAGACCTCGCCAAATCCCTCGCCGGCCACATGGACGTGGATGCCGTGTGGAGCTTCTCCTCCCACCCCCTCTCCGCCCTGATCGAGGCCGAGGCGGCAGGCAACGTGAAACGCACCTGGGTCAACCACGGGAGGGCGCGCAACTGGATCGGGGCCGAGGGCGAGGGCCGGACGTTCCTGTCCCAGGCCACCGAGATCAAGACGGTTTGGGTGCCGTATGGGGAGTGAGGCCGTGCGCCGTT
>JBDKFE010000138.1:0-35308 GCA_039798885.1 Pseudomonadota bacterium
GGTAGCAAAGGGCGGGCCTTGTGCCCGCCCTTTCGCTTTGCTGGCTTCCCTTCCTGCGGGCGCTATGTTCCTGATGCGCGGCGGAAAAGACGGAGGCGGGCATGGCATTGGCGGGGATCACCGCGCGGATACGGGCGGCAGAGGCTGCGGCGGGGCGTCCTGCCGGGGCGGTCACGCTGATTGCCGTGTCCAAGGTGCAGCCGTTGGAGCGGGTGGTGGCGGTGCTGGAGGAAGGCCACCGCGTCTTTGGCGAGAATTACGTGCAGGAGGCGGCGGGGAAGTGGCCGGACCTGCGGGCGCGATTCGGGGCGGTGGCGGTGCATATGATCGGGCCGTTGCAGACGAACAAGGCGAAGCTGGCGGTCGATCTGTTCGACGCGATCCACACGGTGGACCGCCCGTCGCTGGCCGAAAAGCTGGCGCGTCTGGCGCAGGAGCGGGGGCGGTGCCCAGAGCTGTTCGTGCAGGTGAATACGGGGGCAGAGCCGCAGAAGGCCGGGGTGTTGCCTGCGGATGTGGACGGGTTCGTGGCGTCCTGCCGGGGGATGGACCTGCCCTTGGCGGGGCTGATGTGCATCCCGCCAGAGGGCGAGGATGCGGCGCCGCATTTCGCGATGCTGGCCGGGATGGCGGCGCGGAACGGGCTGGCGGGCCTGTCGATGGGGATGAGCGGGGATTTCGAGGCCGCGATTGCGGCGGGGGCGACGCATGTGCGCGTGGGGTCGGCCATCTTTGGCGCGCGGGAGTACGCGCGGTAGCGAGGACCGACACGCGGGCGGCCATCGCCGCACGCGCTGCGACCAAGGTTCAACCATTCCGCCCGTGCGCCCGCGCACGGGCCGCCCCCGCCCCCCGGGCGGCGGGGGCGATAAATCGCCCCCACCGGGGCGGGGCCGTCCCGTGCCCCAAGCGTCCAGTCTGGCTGAACACCCCTTGGAGGCTCGTTGCCTCGCCTCCAATCGGACCGCCTGAAACGTCCACAGGACGTTTCCGGGTCGGTCCTCTGGACTCAGCCCAACCACACCCGCGCGTAGGGCGGTAGGACGATGTTGCCGTGATGCGTTTCTACCGGGTGGTTGGAGAGTTCGTCATGCATCCGCGTGACGCCCTGTTCGCGCGCCCAGACCTCTGGCACATGCGCCCAGCTTTCGGCGAAGTTGAAGAGGCACAGCAGCGTTCCGGTCGGCGCATCGCGGCGGAAGGCCATGACCTGCGGCGACTCGCAAGGCACCACGCGGATCGGATGGGCGGCGTGGAGCGCGGGGGTCGCGCGGCGGCGGGCCAGGATGTGGCGCAGGCCCAGCCAGACGCGCGAGGCGTGGGAGTGGCCGTCCTGCCGCGTTTCGGCGGCTGTCCAGTCCATGCGCGGGCGGTGGATCCAGCGACTGTCATGCGCGTGTTCGGGCACGTCGCGGTAGCTGTAGTCGTTCAGCAGCGCGAGTTCGTCACCCATGTAGATCAGCGGAATGCCGCCCCATGCAGAGATGAGGGCATGGCCCAAAAGGATGCGCTGGACGGCCTGCTCTGCCGCGGCCATGTCGCCTTCGGCGATGGCTTTTTCAAGCCCGGCGAGCGAGGCGAAGCTGCCAGAGATGCGCTTGTCACCCGTCGCGGGGTTTTCCTGAAACAGCGCGCCACGGGCGAAGGTGCCGGGGAAGGTGCCGTCGTAGAAGTCCGACAGGAAGGCACGATGCGCGGGCCCGGAAAGGTGCAGCGCGGCGGCGTCTTCGTCCGTGATGGCCCAGCCGATATCGTCATGGCAGCGGATATAGGTGGCGTAGGTGGCATTGGTCAGGCGGTCGGGGAAGTGGGTCGCCATGACATGGGTCATCAGCCGCGTGTCGCGGGTGGCAAGGGCCGACCAGAACTGCACCATGAGCGAGTTGTGATAGGCGAGGTTGCCTTCCTTGCCGTCATGCCGACCACGGCCGAGATAGGGCAGCATCTCGGCGGGCGCGACGATCGCTTCTTCCAGATGCAGGACGGCGGGGCAGGCAATGCGGCAGACGGCGCGCAGGGCCTGCAGCAGCATGTGGACTTCCGGTTCGGACTGGCAGCGGGTGCCCATCCGTTTCCACATGAAGGCCACGGCATCCAGCCGCAGCACGTCCACGCCCCGGTTGGCAAGGAAGAGCATGATTTCCGCGATTTCCAGAAAGACCTGCGGATTGGCCCAGTTCAGGTCCCACTGGTGTTCGTTGAAGGTGGTCCAGACCCATTTGCCGAAATCGGGGTAATGGGTGAAATTGCCGGGGGCGTTGTCGGGGAAGACCTCGACCAGCGTTTCTTCATAGCGCTTTGGAAGGTCAGGCCTGTCGAACATCAGGTAGTAGTCCTGATATTTCGGGTCGCCCTTTGCCGCCTTCTGCGCCCAAGCGTGTTCCTTGGCGGTGTGGTTCAGGACGAGGTCGATGCAGACAGAGATGCCCCGTTTCCGCAGTTCTGCCGTCACCGTTTCGAAATCTGCCATCGTGCCGTAGGCGGGGTTGATGGCGCGGTAGTCCATGACGGAATAGCCGCCGTCGCTGTCGCCGGGGCGGGGCTTCAGGCAGGGCATGAAATGGACGTAGGTGATCCCCAGGTCCTGCAGATAATCCAGCTTTTCCAGAACCTTGGGCAGGGTTTCGGCAAAGCGGTCGATGTAGAAGACGTAACCCGCCATATCGGGCCGCTGGAACCAGTCGGGTTCGAGGTCGCGCTTGAGGTCCAGCCGCTTGAGGTCGGGCGCGCGGTCTGCCCAGGCCTTGCGCATGGCTTGCAGCAGCGAATCGCGGAAGGTCGGGTAGTCGGGGTGCTGACCATAAAGCGCGTCCAGCATCGGCCAGAGGTCCGGCGCGCTGCGGTCAAGGCGCAATGCAAAAATGGCGTCATCCGAAGATGGCGTACGGGCCATTGGTCGTCCTCCCTTGTCGCGGCGCACATTAGGCGTTCCAAAGCGGTTTGGGAAGGGCGATTCAGGCGCGGATGATCAGGCGCGACTCGTGGCGGATGCGGTTGGCGATCCACAGCAGATCAGGCTGCGCGAAGGCGACGCAACCCGCCGTGCTGCGGCGGGGGCTGCGCCATGTGTGGACAAAGATGGCCGAGCCGTGGCCGGGGTCGGCATGGGGCCAGTTCCAATCGGTCAGCAGGATCAGGTCATACAGCGGGTCGGGGCGGGACAGGCGTTCATGCGACCACGGATGCGGGGCGCGGACCATCAGGTTGTAGTCGGGGTCGCGCGGGTCGTCGGACCACAGGTCCGATGGGCCGAAGGGCAGCGCCCAGTCGGGAAGTTGCCGGGGCGAAAGGCGGTCGGGGCGGTAGAGCATGCCGACGAAGCGATGCACCCCTGCGGGGGTCGCCCCATCGCCTTCGCGTTTCGCGCGGGCAGGCACGATGCCGCCGCGCCCGAGCGAACAGGGGAAGGTCCGGCCCATGAAGCGCGCGCCCCAGCGGGTGACGATCAGGTCCGACGGCTTCACAGCAGATGCCCGGATTTCGTGGCCTTGGTCGCCAGATAGGCGGCGTTCTGGTCGGTCTGACCGACCTTAAGCGGCACGCGCGCGGCCACGGTCAGGCCGCAGCTTTCCATCATCGCCAGTTTCTTCGGGTTGTTGGTCAGCAGGCGGACGGCAGAGAATCCCATCTGGCGCAGGATGCCTGCGCCGATGCGGAAGTCGCGTTCGTCATCCTCGAATCCGAGTCGGTGGTTGGCCTCGACCGTGTCGAAGCCCTGATCCTGCAGCGAATAGGCGCGCATCTTGTTGGCAAGCCCGATGCCGCGCCCCTCTTGGTTGAGGTAGAGGAGGACGCCTGCACCTTCCGCGCCCATCTGTGCCAGCGCTGCGCGGAGTTGGGGGCCGCAGTCGCATTTCAGCGATCCCAGAACGTCGCCGGTAAAGCAGGCGGAATGCAGGCGGGTCAGGACAGGGAGGGAACGGTCAGGGCGGCCGATTTCGATGGCGTAGTGTTCCTCGCCGCCGTCTTCGGGGCGGAAGATGTGGACGCGGCCCGCCTGAGCGGCGGACATCGGCAGGCGGGCGTTGACCACGGGGTGCAGGGGCGACACGCGCGCCAGTTCCGGCGCGATATCGGCATGGGGAAGAAGGGTGAGGCCGTTCTCTTCGGCCAGCGTCAGGCCGTGGGCGACCGGGACAAGCAGGGCGGCAGGCAGAAGGTGGGCGGATTTCACCAGATGCAACGCGGCGCGGTGCAGGGTGGACTGGCCGTCGCGCAGCGACCGGAGCGGCCCTTTCAGCGGAACGCGCAGGTCATCGGCGGGGTCGGCCAAGGCGCGCAGCCAGTCCACGCCCATGTCGGCGGGAACGAGGATGCGGGCGATGTCGCCGTCATAGGCCGGGGTCTTCAGCGTTTCGGCGCGGCGGGCGGTGAGGGCGAGTTCCGGTTGCCCCAGCGCACGCAGGGCGGCAAGGCGCGCGGGCTCCAACGCTTCGACCGCGACGACGAGGAAGGCGCGGCCGTCGCCGGTAAGGACCACCGGCACGCCCATCCGCAGATCGCCGCGCGCCCGGGCGAGGCGTTCGACGATGGACGGGGCAAGGGCGGCGGGGACGTTGGGCATCGGTTCCTCTGCCCCCTATCTAGGCCGCATCGCGGGAAATTGAAACATTCCCCGGCAGGGCGACACGACCGCGTGAGTCACCCGTTGCAATTCTTGCCGTGGACAAGGGCGGGGCGCATGTGAAGGGCAACGGACGGTAACGGAGGTTCCGATGGGCACCCTGAGAAAGATCCTGCTGGTTGATGACGACGATGACCTGCGCGAGGCGCTGAGCGAACAGCTGGTCATGACCGAGGATTTCGACGTGTTCGAAGCCGGGACCGGGGCCGAAGGGATGGAGAAGGCGAAGGTCGGTCACTACGACCTTGTGATCCTCGACGTGGGGTTGCCGGATACCGACGGGCGCGAGCTGTGCCGCCGGATGCGCAAGGGCGGGGTGAAGTGCCCGATCCTGATGCTGACCGGCCACGACTCGGATGCGGACACCATTCTGGGGCTGGATGCGGGCGCGAACGACTATGTGACCAAGCCATTCAAGTTCCCGGTGTTGCTTGCGCGCATCAGGGCGCAACTTCGTCAGCACGAGCAATCCGAGGACGCGATCTTCCAGCTTGGCCCCTACACCTTTAAGCCCGCGCAGAAGATGCTGGTGGACGAGAAGGACAAGAAGATCCGCCTGACGGAAAAGGAAACCAACATCTTGAAGTTCCTGTACCGGGCACAACAAGGTGTTGTGGCGCGTGACGTCCTGCTTCACGAGGTATGGGGATATAACGCGGGGGTCACCACCCACACGCTTGAGACCCATATCTACCGCCTGCGGCAGAAGATCGAACCCGATCCGTCCAATGCGCGTCTGTTGGTGACCGAAAGCGGCGGATACAGACTTGTGGCATAGGTCTTATTGTCGCCGGATTCACTGCTTATATACTTTTGCGTGCGAGGGTTATCGCACATGACGAATCCCCTCGCCGTGTCGGGGTTATGACACGGCATCCTCCCTGTTGGACTTGGCCGGGCTTCTTGCCCGGCCTTTTTTTCATCCCGGCGGCAACCATGCGGCGCAGATGTTGATTTACGTCAAGGCGCGCGCCCACCGTCCCTGCGAGGCTGTCCCCACCTCCCTGTTGAGACTTGCGCCCGGACCTTCGTGTCCGGGCTTTTTCTTTCTGCCCGACCGCGCCGATACATGCATTCCCCCTTATATTTCCCAACACTCTTCCGTTATGAAAAGGACGTGCCACAGGCGGTC
Source organism: Pseudomonadota bacterium (assembly GCA_039798885.1). Classification (GTDB taxonomy): domain Bacteria; phylum Pseudomonadota; class Alphaproteobacteria; order Rhodobacterales; family Rhodobacteraceae; genus Paragemmobacter. Next base: position 5,757 of record JBDKFE010000138.1, read on the forward strand.
TGTGGCCATCGTTGGAGAGAAAGATGCGTTACGGTATCGCGGCTGTTTTCGCCGCAACACTGACCACCCCCGCCTTTGCGGAAGACCTTGTGTTCACCCTGATCAACAACAGTTCGCATACCATCGTCGAGATGTATGTCTCGGCCGTGGATGAAGAGAACTGGGGCGAGAACATCCTGACCGTCGCCGAAGTCGCGCCGGGCGTTTCGGGTGATGTGACGATCGCGGACGGGCTGGATGTCTGCGACTACGACATCCGCCTTGTCAGTGCCGAAGGCGGCGATTCCGAAGTCACGCAGAACCTGTGCGAGATGGAGACCCTGACGGTCAACGACTGATCGGGTCTTGAGGCGGGGGACGGTCGGCCCTAGGGTCTGCCGTCCCAGCCGACGGAGCCCGGAATGACCTTCACCCTCGCCACGTGGAACATCAACTCTGTGCGTCTGCGCGAGGGGCTGGTGGCCCGCCTGCTGGCCGAAGAGGGGCCGGATGTCCTGTGCCTGCAGGAATGCAAAAGCCCGGTGGACAAGATCCCGGTCGATCAGTTCCGGGCGCTGGGCTACGGGCACATGGTGGCGCAGGGGCAGAAGGGATACAACGGCGTGGCAATCCTGTCGAAGCTGCCGCTGGAAGAGGCGGGGGCGCAGGATTTCGCGTCGCTGGGCCATGCGCGGCATGTGGCGGCGCGGTTGCCGAACGGCGTGGTGATCCACAATTGCTATGTCCCGGCGGGGGGGGACATCCCGGACCGGGACGAGAATGAGAAATTCGGGCAGAAGCTGGATTACCTGACCGATCTGCGGGATCATTTCTTTGCCGAGAAACCCGCGAAGTCGATCCTTGTGGGCGATCTGAACATCGCCCCGCGCGAGGATGATGTCTGGTCGCACAAGCAGCTTTTGAAGATCGTCAGCCACACGCCGATCGAGGTGGAGCATCTGGCGCAGGCGCAGGATGCGGGGGCGTGGGTGGACATCACGCGGCAGGATATCCCGTCGGGTCTGCTGTATTCGTGGTGGTCCTATCGTGCGGCCGATTGGGATGCGGCGGACAAGGGGCGCAGGCTGGATCACATCTGGGCCACGCCCGACATTGCCGGGGCGGGCCATGGCAGCCGCATCCTGCGGGCCTGTCGGGGGTGGGAGCAGCCGTCAGACCACGTTCCGGTGTTCGCGACCTTCGACCTCTGATCCCCTTTCGCGTGGCGGCCAATCTGGTAAGCCCTGCCATAAGGTGAAGCGGGGGATGGACGATGACGCATCTGTGGGTCCGGGCAGAGCAGCGACCGAACGAAGAGCGCGTGGGGCTGACGCCAGAGGGCGCCGCGGCGCTGGTCAAGGCGGGGATACGGGTGTCGGTGGAGCGGTCGTCGGTTCGGGCCATACCGATCGATGGCTATGCGGCTGCGGGCTGCGAGATCGTGGCCGAGAACCTGTGGCCGGACGCCCCGCGCGACGCAATCATCTTTGGCCTGAAGGAATTGCCCGAAGACGGGACGCCGCTGGTGCATCGCCACATCATGTTCGGCCATGCCTACAAGGGCCAACCTGCGGGGCGGGAATTGCTGAAGCGGTTCAAGGCGGGCGGCGGGACGCTGTATGATTTGGAATATCTGGTGGACGAAGGCGGGCGGCGCGTGGCGGCCTTTGGCTATTGGGCGGGGTTCGCGGGGGCGGCGGTTTCCCTGAAATGCTGGGCGGCGCAGCAGCGGGGCGGGATTGCGGGGCCGGTTGCGAAATATCCCAGTCAGGCCGCGCTGATCGCCGATCTGGAACGGGATCTGGCGGGTATGGCGCGACCGCGCGCCATCGTCATCGGGGCGCTGGGGCGCGTGGGGACGGGGGCGTCGGACCTGTGCGCGAAGATGGGCGTGGCGGTGACGAAATGGGACATGGCCGAGACGGCAAGCGGCGGGCCCTTCCCCGAGGTTCTGGAGCATGAGATTTTCCTAAACTGCATCCTTGCCCGTCCGGGGTGCCCGGTCTTCGTGCCCGCTTCTGCCAAGACGGACCCGCGCAAGCTGACGGTGATCGGGGATATCGCCTGCGATCCGACGTCGGATTTTTCGCCCATCAAGGTCTATGACCGTGCGACGGATTGGGCGGCGCCTGCGCTGCGGGTGGCAGAGCAGCCGCCGCTGGACGTGACGGCCATCGACAACCTGCCGTCGCTGATGCCGTTGGAATCGTCGCAGGACTATGCGGCGCAGCTTCTGCCCAGCCTGATGACGCTGACCGACCTTGGCGCGGGTGTCTGGGGGCGGGCAAAGGCGGAATACGACCGCCATATCGCCACGGTGTGACGCGGAAAGGCAAATTCCTTTGAAGGAATTTGCAAAAATCTTCGAAGATTTTTGCGGGGCTGCGCCCCGTTTGGGGAGAGAGAAGAATGACGATCCATTGGTGCGGGACGGGGCTTTCCTCGGTGCCGGGGCTGCGGCGGCTGATCGAGGGCGGGCACAAGGTGGTGGTGTGGAACCGCACCGTCGAGAAGGCGCGCGAGGCAGTGGGCGACCTGACGCAGGACATCCGGCCCTATGCGCTGGATGCACTGGCGGCGGCCTTGCAGGCGGGTGACGTGGCGATTTCCATGCTGCCCGCCGATCAGCATGTGGGCATCGCCAAGGTCTGTCTGGAGAAGGGGGCGCATTTCGTCTCGTCTAGCTACATCGCGCCAGAGATGCGGGCGCTGGACGGGGCGTTCCGCGACAAGGGTCTGGCCAGCGTCAACGAGGTGGGTTTGGACCCCGGTATCGACCATCTGATGGCGCATGATCTGGTGGCGCGGTATCGCGCCTCTGCGGCCTATGACGCGCAGAATGTGCTGTCCTTTACCTCCTATTGCGGGGGGGTGCCGAAGATCCCGAATGCCTTCCGCTACAAGTTCTCGTGGTCGCCTTTGGGCGTGCTGAAGGCGCTGCGGTCGCCGTCGCGGTCCTTGCGGAATTTCAGCGAGTTGCGGGTGAACCGTCCGTGGGATGCGATCACGGCCTATGACGCGCCGTTGCCCACAGCCGAAAGCTTTGAGGTCTATCCGAACCGGGATTCCTATCCCTTTATGGAAGATTACCGCTTCGACAAGGATTGGCAGGTCAAGGATTTCGTGCGTGGCACGATCCGCCTGAACGGCTGGTCCGAGGCATGGGCCCCGGTGTTCCGCGAGATCGAGACGCTGGACGGTCCCGCAGGAGATGCGCGGCTGGCCGAGATGGCGGCGCAGTTCTGGGCCGAGAATTCCTATGATGCGGGCGAACCGGATCGCGTGATTCTTTTCGTGTCGCTGAAGGCGGAACGGGACGGCAAGACCGTCTGGCACGAGGAATGGGCGATGGATGCATGGGGCGATGCGCGCGGCACGGCGATGGCGCGGCTGGTGTCGATCCCCGTTTCGCTGGCCGTCGAATCGGTTCTGTCGCGCGAGATTCCGGCAGGGGTCCATGCCGCGCCGCAGGATCCGAAGCTGATCGACAAGTGGATGGGTCAGATTCGCGGCCTTGCCCAGTATCTGGAGCGGGTGGACCATCTGGCGCGCTGACATCTGCTTGTGACGTGACAGGCTGCCCCGCCCGGGGCTAGACTTGCACCAAGACTCGGAAGTGCATCCGGGCAGGGGCAGTGTAGGTAAACGGGCGAGGCATGTCAGGCAACGCAACTCAAGCGACCGGGTCACTGGCCGACCGCTTTGCCGTCTGGCGGGCGGGGTTGGCGAAGGTGTCACGGGAATTCCGGTCACAGCCGGAGCCCCGATCCATCGGGCTGTTTGCGCGCGGGCGGCAGTTGGTGGCGGGGAATTTCGTCTTTGCGGGGCAGTTGGTGCAGGCCCCCGGCACCGTCATCTGGGATGTGGCCGCCCCGGCCCCCGCCTTTGCGGCAGAGGCGCATGGTTTTGTGTGGCTGGATGATCTGGCCGCCGTCGGCGATGGTGCGGCGCGGAGCCGGGCGCAGGACTGGACCTATCAATGGATCGACCGCTATGGGCGCGGGACGGGGCCGGGATGGACGCCCGATCTGACGGGGCGGCGGCTGATCCGGTGGGTCAACCATTCGATGCTGCTGTTACAGGGTCAGGACAGGGCGCGGTCGGATGTGTGGTTCCGCGCGCTGACGGTTCAGTTGCATTTCCTTGCGCGGCGCTGGTCGCGCGCCGCCCCCGGCCTGCCCCGGTTCGAGGCGCTGACGGGGCTGATCGTCGCCGGTTTGGCGCTGGAGGGGAAGGCGGCGCTGGTGCGGGGCGCGGTGGCCGCGCTGGCCAAGGATTGCCTGCGCGAGGTGGATGTCGGCGGCGGCATTCCCACGCGCAACCCCGAAGAGTTGCTAGAGGTCTTCACCCTGCTGAACTGGGCGGCGTTGGCCCTGACCGAGGCGGGGCACGACCTGCCGGAGGAGGTGACGGTCGCCATCGGGCGGATCGCGCCGACACTGCGGGCGCTGCGGCATGCGGATGGCGGTCTGGCGCGGTTCCATGGCGGCGGGCGCGGGATCGAGGGGCGGTTGGATGCGGCGCTGGCGTCGTCGGGGGTGCGGGGGGCTGCGCCTGCGGGGGCGGTGGCGATGGGATTCGCGCGGCTCGCCTCGGGGCGGACGACGGTGATCGTGGATGCCGCCGCGCCACCCGAAGGGCGGGCGGGGGGGCAGGCCCATGCCTCAACGCTGGCGTTCGAACTGACTTCGGGGCGGCGGCCGTTGATCGTCAGCTGCGGGTCGGGCACCCCCTTCGGCGAGGATTGGGCGCTGGCGGGGCGGGCGACGGCGTCGCATTCGACGCTGGCGCTGGAGGGGTCGTCATCATCCCGGCTGGGCAAGGGTGTTGCGGGCTTTGTCGCCCGGGCGCAGGTGATCGCGCTGCAGCAGGCCAACGATACCCATGGGCAGCACCTGTCGGCGGCGCATGATGGGTGGCGCGCGGGGCATGGGATCGTGCATTCGCGCATCCTGACGCTTGACTCACAGGGGCGGCGGTTGACGGGGACGGATATGTTGGACGCCCCGCAACCCGCCGATCGAAAGCGGGTGCAGAACCTGCTGGCGCGGGCACCCGAAGGCGTGGGCCATTCCGTGCGGTTCCACCTGCATCCGGATGTGGACGCCGCGCTGGACCTTGGTGGGACGGCGGTGTCGCTGGCGCTGAAATCGGGGGAAATCTGGGTCTTCCGTCATGACGGTGCCGCAAAACTGACCCTTGAGCCGTCGGTCTATCTGGAAAAGGGGCGTTTGCAGCCGCGTGCGACAAAACAGATCGTCCTTTCCGGGTTGATGGCCGGGTTCGAGACGCGGATCGGCTGGACCTTGGCCAAGGCACAGGATACTCCGCTGGCCATCCGCGATCTGGACCGCGAGGAATTGCCGGTTCCGGTCTGACCTGTCGACTAGGGGGTGCTGCCATGACCAACCTCGTTCCCATCGGACGCGCGCTGATATCGGTTTCGGACAAGTCGGGGCTTCTGGACCTTGCGCGCGCGCTGGCGGCGCGGGGGGTGGAACTGATCTCGACGGGCGGGACATCGGGGATGCTGCGCACGGCGGGGCTGAAGGTGCGGGACGTGTCGGATGTGACAGGGTTCCCCGAGATGATGGACGGGCGGGTGAAGACGCTGCATCCCAACGTGCATGGCGCGCTGCTGGCGCTGCGGGATGATGACGAACATCTTCTGGCCATGGCCGCGCACGGGATCGAACCGATCGATCTGCTGATCGTGAACCTTTATCCATTCGAAGAGACGGTGGCGAAAGGTGCGGATCACGCCACCTGCATCGAGAATATCGACATCGGCGGCCCCGCCATGATCCGCGCGGCGTCGAAGAACCACAGATTCGTCACCGTGCTGACGGACCCGGCCGATTACCAGCCGCTGCTGGACCAGTTGGCCGCCCATGACGGGGCCACGACGCTGGCCTTCCGGCAGAAGATGGCGCTGACGGCCTATAGCCGGACGGCGGCCTATGATGCCGCCGTGTCGGGCTGGCTTGCCGGTGAAATCGGCGAAACGGCACCGCGCTATCGGTCCTTTGCCGGAAAGCTGGCGCAGGGATTGCGCTATGGCGAGAACCCGCATCAGTCGGCGGCCTTCTACACCGATGGGTCGCGCCGCGAGGGTGTGGCGACGGCGAAGCAGTGGCAGGGCAAGGAACTGTCCTACAACAACATCAACGACACGGACGCGGCCTTCGAATTGGTGGCGGAATTCGACGGGGCGGGGCCTGCCTGCGCGATCATCAAGCATGCCAATCCCTGCGGTGTGGCGACAGGCGCAACCTTGGCCGAGGCCTATGCGCGCGCCTATGACTGCGACCGCACGTCGGCCTTCGGCGGGATCGTGGCGCTGAACCAGCCGCTGGACGCGGCAACGGCAGAGAAGATCACGGAGATTTTCACCGAGGTCGTCATCGCCCCCGGCGCGTCGGACGAAGCGCGGGCTATCTTTGCGGGCAAAAAGAACCTGCGGCTTCTTACGACCGCTGGCCTGCCGGATGCCAAGGCCAAAGGCACCGCGTTCAAGCAGGTCGCGGGCGGTTTCCTTGTCCAAGACCGCGATGCAGGCACGCTGCGCCCCGCTGACCTGAAGGTCGTGACAAAGCGCGCCCCGACAGAGGCCGAACTGGCCGATCTGCTGTTCGCGTGGAAGGTGGCGAAGCATGTGAAGTCCAATGCCATCCTCTACGTCAAGGACGGCGCGACCGTGGGCGTGGGCGCAGGGCAGATGAGCCGGATCGACAGCACCCGCATCGCCGCCCGCAAATCGCAGGACATGGCCGAGGCGCTGGGCCTTGCCGCGCCGCTGACCATGGGGTCGGTGGTGGCGTCGGACGCGTTCTTTCCCTTTGCCGACGGGCTTATCGCGGCGGCAGAGGCGGGGGCGACGGCCATCATCCAACCCGGCGGGTCCATGCGCGATGACGAGGTGATCGCGGCAGCCGATGCGGCGGGGCTGGCCATGGTCTTTACCGGCATGCGCCATTTCCGCCATTGAGGGGACCGGGCATGAGGATCGCCGCCATCACCGCCGCCGTGATCTTCGTTCTGGATCAGCTGAGCAAATATGCCATCGTTCAGGGGTTGAACCTGATCGAACGCGGCGTGATCGACGTCTGGCCGCCCTTGCTGACGTTTCGCATGGCGTGGAACCGGGGGATCAACTTCGGCCTGTTCGCCCATGACGCCGAAATCATGCGCTGGGTGCTGATCGCGGTCGCGCTGGTCATTTCCGGCTGGGTCTGGTTGTGGATCCGGCGCGAGGGGGCGGGGCGCTGGGCGCAGATATCGGCGGGCCTGCTGGTCGGGGGGGCGCTGGGCAACGTGATCGATCGGATCGTCTATGGCGCGGTGGCGGATTTCCTGAACATGTCCTGCTGCGGGATCGAGAATCCCTATGCCTTCAACGTGGCCGACATCGCGATTTTTGCCGGGGCCATCGGTCTGATCCTGTTCACGGGCGGGGATGAAAAGGGCAAGGGTCAGCGCAAGGGATGATGCGGTGGGGAAAGACCCCGTGACGCGCCGCGCGACATGCGCTAAGACGGTGGCAAGACGGTTGACGGAGGCAGGCATGCAGGCACAACGGCGTTTCCCCGCCATCGCGGTGGCGATGGTGCTGACGCTTGCGGCATGCGGGAACCGGGACGGCGTTCCGTCGCTGATGAACATCCGGTCGACCACCTCTGGTCCCGACGAATTCGGGATCATCCCGCCGAAACCGCTGGAAATGCCAGAAGATCTGGCCGCGTTGCCCGATCCGACCCCGGGCGGGGCGAACCGCACCGACCGCGACCCGCAGGCCGAGGCTGTGGCCGCGCTGGGCGGCACCCTGGGTCAGCGCGATGGCGTGAACACGGCCCATTCCGGCCTTTACGCCTATGCCGCACGCTATGGCGTCGCCGCCGGCATCCGCGAGACGCTGGCGACCGAGGATCTGGACTATCGCCGGACGAATGACGGGCGCCTGCTGGAACGGTTGTTCAACGTGAACGTCTACTACAAGGCCTATGCGGACCAGTCGCTTGACCAGCAGGCAGAGCTGTGGCGCTGGCGGCGTGCGGGGGCCAAGACCCCGTCGGCCCCGCCCCCGCAAGCGGGCGAACAGTAACATCCGCGTAGGGGCGGGTTGAACCTTCCCCGCCCGCGGCGCAGGTTGTGCCGTGAAGCGCCCGAACGAACGGGCCACCGGAGGTTGCAATGCCGAAAACACCGGCCCTGAACGCTGGATTCTTCCTGCTGTGTCTTGGCGCAGCGCTGCCTGCGGCTGCGGCAGAGGATGTCACCGCTTTCGCTTTGGACAACGGTTTGGATGTGGTGGTGATCGAAGATCACCGCGCGCCGGTCGTGGTTCAGATGGTGTGGTACAAGGTGGGAGCGGCGGATGAACCAAAGGGCAAATCCGGCATCGCGCATTTCCTTGAACATCTGATGTTCAAGGGCACGGACGAGTTGGCCTCGGGCGAATTCTCGGACGCTGTCGAGGCGCAGGGGGGCAGTGACAATGCCTTCACAAGCTGGGATTACACGGCCTATTTCCAGCGCGTCGCGGCGGATCGTCTGGACCTGATGATGAAGATGGAGGCCGACCGCATGGTCGACCTGCGCCTGCCGTCCGACGAGGTGCTGACCGAGCGCGACGTCATTCTGGAGGAACGCAACCAGCGCACCGATTCCAGCCCCGGCGCGCTGTTGTCGGAACAGATGCGGGCCGCGCAGTATCTGCACCATCCCTACGGCACCCCGATCATCGGCTGGCGGCACGAGATGGAGGGGCTGACGCAGGCCGATGCCGAAGCGTTCTACAAGGCGCATTATGCCCCGAACAACGCCATCCTGGTCGTGGCGGGGGATGTGACGCCCGAAGCGGTGCGCGCGATGGCCGAAACGCATTACGGGGCGATTCCGGCGTCGCCCCTGATCCAGCCGCGCGAACGGGTGGCCGAGCCGCCGCAGATCGCGGAACGGCGGATGACGCTGGCCGATCCGCGCGTGTCGGAACCCTATATCACCCGCACCTATCTTGCGCCCGAACGTGACCCCGGCGACCAGAAGACGGCGGCCGCGCTGACGATCCTTGCAGAGTTGCTGGGGGGAAACGGGACGACCTCGGTCCTTGCGCGGGCCTTGCAGTTTGATCAGCAGAAGGCGGTCTATACGGCGGCCTTCTATGACGGGTCGTCGGTGGATGACACGACCTTTGGCTTGGTCGTCGTGCCGACGCCCGACACTGCGCTTCAGGCGGCGGAGGAGGCGATGGATGCGGCCATCGCGACCTTCCTGACCGAAGGCCCCGACGCGGATGCCTTTGCCCGGATCAAAACGCAGATCAAGGCCGCCGACATCTATGCCCGCGACGATGCCGAAGGGCTGGCGCGGCGCTATGGCGAAGGGCTGGCGACCGGCCTGACGGTCGAGGATATCAAGGCGTGGCCGCAAGTGCTCGATTCCGTGACGAAAGAAGATGTGATGGCGGCGGCGAAGCTGGTCTTCGACCGGGATAAGGCCGTGACCGGCTGGTTGATGCGCGAGGAGGCTGCCCAATGACCCTGTTCCGGCTGATACCGGCGGCATTCCTGCTGCTGACGCTTGCCCTGCCTGCCCGCGCGGCCGTGGATATCCAGACCGTCACCTCGCCCGGCGGGATCACCGCATGGCTGGTGCAAGAGCCGGGGATTCCCTTCACCGCGCTGGAAATCCGGTTCCGGGGCGGTTCTGCGTTGGACCCGGCCGGGAAAGAGGGTGCGGTCAACCTGATGACGGCGCTGATCGAGGAAGGGACCGGCGATCTGGATTCGCAGGGCTTTGCTGCGGCGCGGGATGCGCTGGCGGCATCGTTCAGCTTTTCGTCCGACATCGACACCGTGGCCGTTTCGGCGCAGTTCCTGACCGAAAACCGCGATCAGGCGGTGGACCTGCTGCGGCAGGCCATCACCGCGCCGCGCTTCGATGCAGATGCGGTGGAGCGGGTGCGGGGGCAGGTGCTGGCCGGGCTGCGGTCGGATGCCAAGGACCCCGAGACGATTGCAAGCAACCTGTTCCGCGCGCAGGCCTTCGAAGGCCATCCGTATGAGCGGGACAGCGACGGGACGATCGACACCGTGACGGCGCTGACGCGCGATGATCTGGTGGCGGCGCACAAGGCCGCGCTGGCACGGGACCGGGTCTATGTGGCGGCGGCGGGGGATATCTCGGCCGAGGCGTTGGGCAAGCTGATCGATACGTTGCTGGGCGGGCTGCCGGAGTCGGGGCCCGCGCTTCCGGGGCGGGCCGCGCTGCATCTGACCGGCGGCGTGACGGTCGAGGATTTCCCCGGCCCGCAATCGGTGGTGCTGTTCGGGCATTCGGGGATCAAGCGGGACGATCCCGATTTCTTTGCCGCGACCATCCTGAACGAAGTTCTGGGCGGCAGCCGTTTTTCCGCCCGCCTGATGACCGAGGTGCGCGAAAAGCGGGGGCTGACCTACGGGATCGGCACGTCGCTTGTGGGCTGGGATCAGGCCGAAATGGTGATGGGGCAGGCCTCTGTCGCCAATGGCCGCGTGGCCGAGGCGGTGCAGGTGATCCGCGACGAATGGGCCCGGATTGCGACCGAGGGGATTTCGGCCGAAGAATTGGCCGCGACCAAGACCTATCTGACCGGGGCCTATCCGCTGCGCTTTGACGGCAACGGACCGCTGGCGACGATCATGGTGAACATGCAGATGATCGGGCTGCCTGCGGACTATCCCAAGACGCGCAACGACAAGGTGAACGCGGTGACAGAGGCGGATGTAAAGCGCGTGGCGGCAGAGGTGTTCGATCCCGCGGCCCTGCGCTTTGTCATCGTCGGGCAGCCCGAGGGCGTGACTTCGACCGAGTGACGGGGGCGCGCCGAATCTGTGGCCCAAAGCGGCGCGTCCTGCTACATATGGGTGCATGAACGCACCCGCCCCCAAGATATCCGGCCCGTCTGGCCGCCCGGTGATCCGCCAATTGGATGAGGCGGCGGTCAACCGCATCGCGGCGGGCGAGGTGGTGGAACGCCCCGCATCCGCCGTGAAGGAATTGGTCGAGAATGCGCTGGATGCAGGCGCGACGCGGATTTCGGTGGATTATGCCGACGGTGGCAAGACGCTGATCCGCGTGACGGATGACGGCTGCGGCATGACGGGCGAGGATTTGCCGCTGGCGCTTTGCCGCCATGCGACGTCGAAGATCGACGGGTCGGATTTGCTCAACATCCACAGCTTCGGCTTCCGGGGCGAGGCGCTGCCATCGCTGGGATCGGTGGGGCGGATGACCCTCACGTCGCGGGTGGCGGGGGGTGAAGCCGCGACGATCACCGTGGCGGGCGGGCGGATGGGGCCGGTGAAGCCCGCCGCGTTGACGCGCGGGACGGTGGTGGAGTTGCGGGATCTGTTCTTTGCAACCCCCGCGCGTTTGAAGTTCCTGCGGTCTGATCGGGCCGAAGCACAGGCGATCACCGAGGTTATCCGGCGGCTGGCCATGGCAGAGCCGACGGTGGGTTTCACCCTGCGCGATCTGACGGGCGGCGGTGAGGGGCGGGTGATGTTCCGGGCCGATCGGACGGGCGGGGATTTCTTCGACGCGCTGCACGCGCGGCTGGCGCAGGTTCTGGGGGCCGAGTTCACCCAGAACGCGGTGCGCGTGGATGTAGAGCGTGACGGGCTGCATCTGACGGGCTATGCCGCGCTGCCCACCTATTCGCGCGGGTCGTCGGTGCAGCAGTTCGTCTTCGTCAACGGCCGCCCCGTGCTGGACCGGATGCTGCTGGGCGCGCTGCGGGTTGCTTACTTCGACTTTTTGTCGCGGGATCGACATCCCGCCGCCGTGCTGACCGTCACCTGCGATCCCGAGCGGGTGGATGTGAACGTCCACCCCGCCAAGGCCGAGGTGCGCTTCCGCGAAGCCGAGGCGGTGCGGTCGCTGGTCATCACTGGCCTGCGCAGCGCCCTGTCCGGCGCGGGGCATCGGGCCAGTACGACCGTGGGCGATGCAACGCTGTCTGCGTTCCGGGCCGAACCTGTGGCGCAGCCCATGGCGCGGGTCTATCAGATGGACCGCCCGTCGCAGTCCAGCCTGTCGCGCGCCTTTGCCTTTCAGGCCCCGCTTCCCGCGCCGGGATTTGCCGAAGCGCCCGCCGCCCGCGCCGAACCCGTGGCCGAAGCGCCAGAGTCGGTTGCCCGCCCCCTCGGTGCCGCGCGGGCGCAGGTGCACGAAAATTACATCATCGCGCAGACCGAGACGGGCATCGTGATCGTGGACCAGCACGCCGCGCATGAGCGGCTGGTCTATGAACGGCTAAAGCGGCAGATGGCGGAACACGGCATTACCGCGCAGGCGCTGCTGATCCCGGAAATCGTGGACCTTTCGCCCGGCGATGCCGCGCGGCTGCTGGAACATGCGGGGGCTTTGGCGCGGTTGGGGCTGGGGGTGGAACCCTTTGGCGGATCGGCGGTCGCCGTGCGCGAGACGCCGGCGATCCTTGGCCCGGTGGATGCGGCGGCGCTGGTGCGGGACGTGCTGGACGAACTGGCCGATGCCGGGGACAGCCAACTTGTGCAGGCCAAGATCGAGGCGGTGCTGTCGCGCATGGCCTGCCATGGGTCCGTCCGGTCGGGCCGCCAGATGCGCGCCGAAGAGATGAACGCCCTGCTGCGCGAGATGGAGGCGACGCCCCATTCCGGCCAGTGCAACCACGGGCGACCGACCTATGTTGAACTCAAGCTGGCCGATATCGAGCGGCTGTTCGGGCGGCGATGATCACCATCAATGGCGTGACTTATGCGTGGAATGATCCGCTTGTCCTGATCGGGGCGGGGGCGGTGCTGGTGGTCGTTGTTCTCCTCCTTACGCTGCGGGCGGCGGCTAGGTCAGCGCGGATGGCGGAACCGCTGCTGCGGCAGATGGAATGGATGGGCAACCGCGTGCAGTCCCTGTCTGAGGGACAGGAACGTCTGGCGGGGGGGCTGCATCACGTGTCCGAGGCGGCGGCGGTCAGCCAGTCGTCGATGCTGAAGCTGATGGAACAGCGCCTTGCCGACGTGCAGCGCCAGATGACCGAAGCGCTGCACGGCACCTCTACCCGCACGGCGCGGAGTCTGGGTGACTTGCAGCAGCGTCTGGAAACCATCGACCGCGCGCAGGCCAATATCGAAAAGCTGTCGGGCAATGTGCTGTCGTTGCAGGACATCCTGTCCAACAAGCAGACGCGCGGGGCCTTTGGCGAAATCCAGTTGACCGACATCGTCCAAAAGGCGCTGCCATCGGACAGCTTCACCCTTCAGGCCACGCTGACGAATGGCAAGCGGGCCGACTGCCTGATCCACTTGCCCAAACCCCCCGGCCCCATCGTCATCGACGCCAAATTCCCGCTAGAGGCCTATGAAGCCCTGCGGCGGGCCGAAACGCCGCAACAGATGGCCGAGGCGCAGCGTCTGATGCGGGCCGCCGTGCGGACGCATATCAAGGCAATTTCCGAGAAATACATCCTTGAGGGCGAGACGGCGGATGGCGCGCTGATGTTCCTGCCGTCCGAGGCGGTCTATGCCGAGTTGCATGCGAACTTCCCCGACGTGGTGCGCGAAGGGTTCGCCGCCAAGGTCTGGATCGTGTCGCCCACCACCTGCATGGCCACGCTGAACACCATGCGCGCGGTGCTGAAGGATGCGCGGATGCGGGAACAGGCGGGGGCGATCCGAAAAGAGCTTTCGCTGCTTTATGCCGATGTGGAACGGCTGGGGGCGCGGGTCGAAAACCTTGACCGCCACTTCGGGCAGGCGGTGAAGGACGTGGAGGAGATCAAAATCTCTACCGAAAAGGCGACAAAGCGCGCCCGCCGTCTGGACAATTTCGACTTCGAGGAATTGGGCAGCCCCGGCACGCCGCTGATCGGACCGCAGGCTGCGGAATGAGGCATCTGACGCAGGCCGACTACACCCGTCAGCTGTGGAAGAATGGCAAGGGCGTGACGGTGGAACTTGCCCGCGCGGATCGGACCGGCGCGCTGCTGTGGCGGCTGTCCATGGCCACGGTGGCAGAGGACGGGCCGTTTTCCGTCTTTCCCGGGATCGAGCGGAACCTGACCGTCCTGACGGGGCCGGGGTTCCGGCTGGTGGGCGACGGTCTGGCGCTGGATTGCCTGCCGTTGCAGCCCGTGGCCTTTGCCGGGGACGTGCCGGTGCGGGCAGAGGGAACCGGGGGGCAGGTCTCCACCGACTTCAACGTGATGACGGCGCGGGGGCTGCCTTTGCCAGAGGTGGGCGTCGTCGCGGCGCCTTGCGATCTGCCTGCGGGTGGTCTGTTGGCGCTGTTTGCGCTGGATGCCGTCGGCTTGGTGGATATCCGCATGGCGGCGCAGGATCTGATCCTGACGGACGGGCCGCTGCGGATGCAATCCGGCACAGGGCTAGCGGTGCGCCTTCACGGCCTGTCGGAGTGATCGACACGGCAAACGCGCAGGAATTCCATGCTGCGCCCGGTCATGCGATAGATCAGGACAAAGGGAACAAAGGGCATGGACAGGGCCCTGACCCCGCGCGGCGAGGGGAGCGGCATCCCCGCCTCTGGATTGCGGCGCAGCAGGGTCAGCGCCTCGGTCAGGTGCATCTGGCCGATCCGGCTGCCGGGGGGCAGGGTCTGGCGGTAATGGTCGCGTAGGGCTGCGAGATCGTTCCGGGCCGATGTGAGGAAGCGCAGCTCCATCGCTGGGCCTATGCCATCGGTCGCGGGGGTGCAGCGTCCGGTTCCGGCGGCGGCAGTTCGCCAGAGGTGAACCAAGAACTGACCCACTCCTCGACCTGATCAGCCGGGATGAAATCACCCGCGTCCGCCTCGGCGATCCGGTCGCGCAGGATCAGCAACTCCTGCCCGTCGAGGTCGGCAAGCAGTTCCTTCGTCAGGTTCAGCATGTTGGGACACCCACGAAAACCGGCCACACCCGACTGTCAACCTAACGCAACAGTCGATTCTTCCAAAGTGTCAATCTTGGACGCATGGCCGTGCCGCGCCGCGCAGGGCGCGTCAGATCCGCAGGAAGGGTTGGGCCAGACGCGGGATGATCGCGTTGAAGCGAAGCGGTGCGTCGGTTGCCGCAAGGCAGATGCACACTTCGCCCGACTCGGCGATGGGGGTATGTTCCATCGCCTCATCCGCGATTTCGATGTCGCCGGGACCGAAACGGTCCGTCTCGTCGCGGAAGGCACCTTGCAGAACCAGCGTCAGTTCCAGCCCGCGGTGCCCGTGATCCGGCACGGCCTGACCGCCGGGAATATAGAGAAGGCGGGCCGATGCATCCTTGCCCGTCGGCAGGATCGCCTGCTTTACGCCCATGCCCAGATTGCGCCATTTCACCTTGTTCGGGCCGCCACCGATATAGTCGGCCAGCGGGGCGGGGAAGATGCCCGCCCGCTTGAGCGGACGGCGCGCGTTGGCCTGCGACAGGCCATCGATCCGGTCGAGGCAGGCGGCGAGGCTGTCATCCGACATCTCGGCCACATCCGCGCCTTCCAGCATCGCGCCACCGACCGCCTCGTAAGAGGCAAGCCGCGCGCGGCATTCATCGCAAAGGGACACGTGGGTCGCGACGACCAGATTAAACGCCTCGGGCAGGTCGCCTGCCGCGTAGGCCATCAGAAGCTGGTCCGTGAGATGGTGCCTAATGCTCATTCCGTCGTCTCGCCTTCAACTCATCTGCTGGCGCAATCGGTCCAGCGCCAATCTTATGCGCGATTTGATCGTGCCCAGTGGAAGGCCCGTCTCTGCCGCGATCTCGCTATGAGAGAGATCACCGTAGAAGGCCCGCTCGATCAACGCGCGCTGTTTGTCGGGCAGCTGGGAAAGCGCGGCACCCAGCCGTTCGGTATCCTGCTGCGCCTCAAGCACCTCGGCCTGATCGGGTTCAGGCTCTGGCCCCCAGGGCAGTTCTTCCGGTTCGGGCCGCCGCGCCTTGCGAAGCGCGTCGATCCGCCGGTTGCGGGCAATGGTGAAAACCCAAGTCGCCACCGAAGCCCGCGACGGATCGAAAAGGTGCGCCTTCTGCCACAGCGTCGCCATGACATCCTGTGCGCATTCCTCGGCCAAGGTGGCATCCGCGCCCGACTTCATCAGGAAGGCCTTCACCCGTGGGGCGAAATGCCTGAACAGCGCCGCAAACGCCGCCCGGTCCTGATCGTCGCGCACCCGAAGCACTAGGGCCGCCCAATCCGCTGTCATCTCATCCGCCTGCACGGCAGGGCCATCCTTCCGGCGACTAACCCTATGTTCCGGCGCAGCATATTGCTGCGCAGACAAAGGCGCATCCGTTTTTTCGGCCTGACGTGCATCGAACATCATGAGGGTCTTACGCCTCAGGGTGCCGGATGGATCACAGGCCGTGAAATGTTACGCAAAAAACGAATGTCAAGTTTCATCTGTCCAAAAAAACTTACACAGTGATCCATCCCGCTGCAGGCTGCGTAAAAGCCTCAGAGACCCAAAGGAGTGCCCCTTTTCATGCCGTTCGAGACCCTTGGTGCCGTTCCCCGTCGCGTTGCTGTCATCGGGGGGGGCATTTCCGGCATGGCCGCAGCCCATCTTCTGGCCGACGAGAATTCCGTTGTCCTGTTCGAAGCGGAGCGTCGGCTTGGTGGCCATGCCCGCACCGTGATCGCGGGCAAGCGTGGGGATCAGCCGGTCGATACGGGCTTTATCGTGTTCAACAAGGTGAACTATCCGAATCTGCTGGGCCTCTTTGAACGGCTGGATGTGCCCTATGTCGAAAGCAGCATGAGCTTCGGCGCCTCGTTGGACGGGGGGCGGGTGGAATACGGGCTGGCCTCTATCGACACGATCTTCGCGCAGAGAAAGAACCTCGTCTCGCCGCGTTTCCTTGGGATGCTGACCGACATCCTGCGCTTCAACAAGCACGCGCCGCTGGTGGTGCGCCCCGGAATGACCATCCGCGACCTTCTGGAAACGCTTGGAACGGGCGATTGGTTCCGGGACTATTACATCACGCCCTTTTCGGGTGCGATCTGGTCCACGCCGACGATGGGCATCCTCGACTTCCCGGCCCATGCTCTGGTGCGGTTCTTCGAGAACCACGCGTTGATGGGATATGAGGGGCAGCATCAATGGTACACGGTGAAGGGCGGGTCGATTGAATATGTCCGCCGCCTGCAGGCGTCGTTGACCCAGCGTGGTGTGGACATCCGGCTTGGCGCAGCCGTGGCCGGGGTCAAGCGTGAAGCGGGCGCTGTGCTGATCCGCTGCCATGGCGGGGAATGGGACCTGTTCGACGACGTGGTCTTCGCCACGCATTCCGACATCACGCTCTCTCTGCTGGCGGATGCCACACCGGCGGAAAAGGCCGCGCTCGGCGCCGTGCGCTATCAGCCCAATCAGGCGATCCTGCACCGCGACACGTCGGTCATGCCGAAAAGCCGGAAGTGCTGGGCCTCGTGGGCTTATGTAGAGCCTAAGGGCGGCAGCCGGGGCAAGATCGACCTGACCTACTGGATGAACTCGTTGCAACCCATCCCGCAGGACGACCCGATCTTCGTGACGCTGAATTCCAACGGCGGGATCAATGAAAAACTGATCGATGATGTCGTCACCTTTGACCACCCGGTTTACGATCTGGCCGCGCTTGATGCGCAGGGGAAGATCCGCGCCATGAACGGCACGCTGAACACGTGGTTTGCTGGCGCGTGGATGCGGTCTGGCTTCCATGAGGACGGCTTCGCCTCGGCGGTGGATGTGGTAGAGGCGATGCGCTCGGGCGCGCGGGAAAGGCAGCTGGCCGCATGACCGACGTCGACCTGATCCGGGGCGAGACGTTTCACGGTCGCAAGGGTGCGATCGCGAACAGCTTTCGCTATTCGGTGGATTACGTCCTGCTGAACCCGGATCGGGCCAAGGGGCCGTCGCTTTTTTCGCGCAATCGCCGCAATTTGACGGCGGTGCATGATGCCGATTACGGCGGCGCTCCGGGACAGGGGCGGGGCACGGCATGGGTGCGCGACGTGCTGGCAGCGCATGACCTGCCCGGATCGGACGAGATCCTCTTGCTCGGACAACCGCGGGTCCTTGGCCATGTGTTCAACCCCGTCAGCTTCTGGCTGTGCTACGACCACAAGGGGCATCTGCGGACCGTCATCGCCGAAGTGTCCAACACCTATGGCGACCGTCATTCCTATCTGTGCTTCCGCGACGATCACGGCCCCATCACCCGGACCGACACGATCACCGCGCGCAAGATCTTTCACGTTTCGCCCTTTCAGCCGCTGGAAGGGGGCTATGCCTTCCGCTTTGACATCCGCCCCGACCGGATCGGCGTCTGGATCGACTACACGTCACAGGATGGCGGGCTTTACACCAACCTCATCGGCCCCCGCGTGCCGCTGACCAATGCCGAAATCCTGAAGGCCGCCGTTCGCCGCCCGCTGGGCAGCCGCCGCGTGCTGGCGCTGATCCATTGGCAGGCGCTGAAGCTGGCGATCAAGGGCGTGAAGTTCCGCAACCGCCCGACGCCGCCCCCGCAGGAAATCACCCGATGACGCCGTCCCTGCCTGCAGTCGCGCCCCGGGCAGGGTTGGCCGGATGGAGCCTTTTTGCCGCGCTTATCGCGATGGCGGGGCTGCCCATCTATATCCATGCCCCGAAATTCTATGTGGACAGCTATGGCGTATCGCTGGCGGCGCTGGGCGGGGTGCTGGCGCTGTTGCGCCTGTTCGACGTGGTGCAGGATCCGGTTCTGGGCTGGCTGGCCGAAATCGGCCGTGCCCGCCGCGCGCTTTGGGTCGCGCTTGCCGCCGCTGTGATGGCGCTTGCCATGGTTGGCCTGTTCGCCGTGGCCCCGCCCGTCGCGCCGCTGCTGTGGTTTGCAATCACCCTGTCGGCGCTGTTCACCGCCTTTTCCTTTCTGACCATCGTCTTTTATGCCGAAGGCGTGGCCAAGGCCGCCGCCCTTGGCGAAAATGGCCATCTGCGCCTTGCGGGCTGGCGCGAGGGTGGATCGCTTGCCGGTGTCTGCGTCGCCGCCGTCGCCCCCGTTGCGCTGGCCGCGCTGACCGGGGCACCCTTCGCGGCCTTTGCCGCGCTTTTCGTGGTGCTGGCGCTGCTGGCCGTGCTGGCGATGCGCGGCGAATGGACCGGGCAGGGCGCGGGATTTGCGAACCCGCTGGCCGCCTTTCGCCCGGCCTTGGCCGATCCGCTGGCCCGCCGCCTGCTGCTGATCGCGCTGCTGAATGCGGCACCCGTCGCCGTCACATCGACCCTGTTCCTGTTCTTTGTGGAAAGCCGTCTTGGCGCGGCGGGGATGGAGGGGCCGCTGCTTTTGCTGTTCTTCCTTGCCGCCGCGCTGTCCACCCCGCTCTGGTCGCGCGGGGCACAGGCCTTTGGGGCGAAGCGCGTGCTTCTGGCGGGAATGGCCCTTGCCATCGCGTCCTTCCTCTGGGCTGCGACGTTGGGCACCGGGGATACCATCCCCTTCGCCATCATCTGCGCCGCTTCTGGCGCGGCCTTGGGGGCGGACATGGTGCTGCTTCCGGCCCTTTTTGCCCGCCGACTCGGCCAGTTGGGCCAAGGCGGAGAGGCGGCAGCCTTTGGCCTGTGGTCCTTCGTTTCAAAGCTGTCGCTTGCGCTGGCTGCGGCCACCCTTCTGCCCGCGCTGCAAGCCGCAGGTTTCACCCCCGGTGCCGAAAACGCGCCAAGCGCGCTTTTCGCCCTATCTGTTTCCTACGCGCTGGTTCCCTGCGCGCTGAAAGTGCTGGCCATCGCGCTCATGGCCGTCACCCGCATTCCGGAGGTCTGACATGACTCCCTTCTTTTCGCTTCTGCTTGGCGTGGCCATCACACTGGTCCTGCTGGCCATGAAATCGCGCTTCACCGGCTTTCGTACGCAACGCCCTGCCGATCTGGCCGACCGTGGCCCCCGCTTTGACCTGCGTACGCACCTGTCTGGCCCCATCCTGTGCGAAGGCGTGATCTATGGCCCCACCGGCCGCGTCGCCTCGCGCTTCGTGGCCGAAATGGAGGGGGTGTGGGACGGCAACGCGGGCGTTCTGAAGGAACGGTTCCGCTATGATTCGGGTCGGATGCAGGACCGCGAATGGCGGCTTTTCCTGTCCAACGACGGCACCATCCGGGCCGAGGCGGATGACGTGGTGGGTCCCGGCGAAGGCCGCGCCGAAGGGTCGGGCGTTCTGTTGAACTACCGCATCAAGCTGGATGAGGAAGCGGGCGGTCACGTGCTGAACGTCACCGACTGGATGTACCTGATGGAAAACGGGACGATCATGAACCGGTCCCAGTTCACCAAGTTCGGCATCACCGTGGCCGAGCTTGTCGCCACCCTGCGCCGGGTGCCGGCATGAGGGATTTCGCCGGCAAGCGCTACTGGCTGGTCGGGGCGTCCGAAGGGTTGGGACTTGCCCTCGCGCAGCGGCTGTCCTCTGCCGGGGCAGAGCTGGTGCTTTCTGCCCGCTCGCCCGACAAACTGGCCGAGGCGGTCGCGCTTTTGCCCGGACGGGCGACGCCCGTTCCCTGCGACGTGGCCTCTAGCGCGTCCGTCCGCGATGCTGCGGAACAGGCGGGGCAGTTGGACGGTGTGGTGTTCCTTGCCGGGGTCTACTGGCCGATGAAGGCGCAGGACTGGGACGCGCAGGCGGTCGAGACGATGTGCGACATCAACCTGACCGGTTGCGCCCGCGTCATGGGCGCGGTGGTGCCGGGGATGGTAAAGCGGGGCCGGGGGCATGTGGTGATCACGGGGTCGCTGTCGGGCTTTCGTGGCTTGCCGGGGGCCATCGGCTATTGCGCATCAAAGGCGGGGACGATGTCGCTGGCGGAATCGATGTATTGCGATTTGCGCGGGACCGGGGTGGATGTGCAACTGTCCAATCCCGGCTTCATCAAGACGCGGTTGACGGACAAGAACGACTTCACCATGCCGCAGATCATGGAACCCGGTCAGGCGGCGCAGCACATGTTCGACCACATGCTGACCGACCGCTTCTCCAACAGCTTTCCGGTGCCCTTCGCATGGGTGTTCCGGCTGTCACAGTTCCTGCCGGACTGGGCCTACTATCGGATCTTCGCGCCGAAGTAAGCGTTTTCCGACGCAGAAAACGCGCAAGTCCCCGACGCAGGAATTCGCACCCGCACCGCGCGAAAAACGGGCCTTCCACCGAAACCAAAGCCAGATTTCGGCGCGTTTCCCGCGTCAGGAAACGCTGTCGAAGCGCACCATGAAGAACCCGTCCATTCCGCCTTGGTCGGCCCAGTAATCCGGGCGCAGCCGCAAACCGCCTGCCGCAGTCCACCACGCGGGGTCGACGCCCGGGCTCTCTACCCGTTCGGTCCGCAATCCCGGATGCCGCGCCAGCGCGGCGGCAAGCTGCCCCTCGCCCTCTTCGGGCAGCAGCGAACAGGTGCAAAACACCAGCCGTCCCCCCGGTTTCAGGAACCCCAGCGCCCGGTCCAGCATCGCCGCCTGCAGGGCCACCAGCCCCGCCACCTCTGACCCGTCCTTGACGAAGGGCAGGTCCGGGTGCCGCCGGATCGTGCCCGTGGCGGAACAGGGCGCGTCCAGAAGCACGGCGTCGAACCTTTCCGCCGGTTCCCATGCCAATGCATCCGCCACCACCACCTCTGCTTCCAGACCGCAGCGCGCCAGATTTTCGCGCAGCCGCCCCAGCCGAGGCTCTGAGATATCCAGCGCCGTGACCTTCGCCCCGCCTGCCGCCAGTTGCAGCGTCTTGCCCCCCGGCGCGGCGCAAAGGTCCAGCACGCGTTCCCCCGGCTTTGGGTCCAGCAGCCGCACGGCCAGCGCGGCGGCGGCGTCCTGCACCCACCAGCCGCCCTCGGCATAGCCGGCAAGGGCAGAGACCTGCCCTTTCTCTTCCAGCCGCAGGGACCCTGTCGGCAGGGCCAATCCTTCCGGCGCCACGGCGCCATGGCGCAGCGTCAGGTCCAGCGGTGGCACCCCGGCCTGCACCGCCTCCATCGCGCTTACCGCATCGCGCCCATAGGCGTGGACGAGCGGTTGGCGCAGCCAACGCGGCATTCGCTGCGGCGGCAGTCCGGTAAAGGGCGCCTCGGGCACCTTGCGCAGGACGGCGTTTACCAGCCCCGCCAGATGCCCCGTCCGCTTGCCGCGCCGCACGATCTCGACCGCCGCGTTCACGACGCCATGCGCGGCACCGCCCATCGCTATCTCGACCACCGCCAACCGCAGCGCATCGCGCACCAGACGCGGCGGGCCCTTGCGCAGATGCGGCTCTAGCACGCGGTCGGCGGGTTCCAGATGACGCAGGACGGCCAGTGCCAACCGCTGCGCCCGTGCGCGGTCGGCCGGGGGCAGCCCGGCCAGTGGCCCCTGCGGATCGGCCACGGCCTGCGCCAAAAGCTGTCCTTCGCCCAGCACCGCGCCCAGCAGGCCAACCGCTGCCGCCCGTGCCGCCAAACCCTCTGCCGCCATGCCGTCACCCTTGTTCCTCTGGCCCAAGGGCGTATATCAACCGGCAGGCACAAGGAACCCTTGCCATGACAGACACCCCGCCCCGCCCCGCCCTGCCGCCCGAAGCGCTCCGCGCGCTGGCCGAAGCGGAAGAACGGCGCAGGCTGGCCAAGGAACAGGCGCTGCCGCCGGAACTGGGCGGGCGCGACGGGCCGGAACCCGTGCGCTATGGCGACTGGGAGAAGAAGGGTCTGGCCATCGACTTCTGAGCAGGGCAGGAATTTTCTGGCGAAAATTCCGGCAGGCGGACTTTCTGGCGAAAGTCCGGGCGCATCGGCGACGTTGCCTTACAGGTGGGATGACTTGATCTTTCGCAGAAAGATCGCACCAAAATTCTTCGCAGAAGAATTTTGCCCCCGGTTCAGCGCAGCTTGAACGACGCGCTGTCGCCTGCGCCCCGGTCCACGGTGAAGCGGATCTCCTCACCCCCCCGCGCCTCGACCAGTTGGCAGTTCTTAGGGATCGGATAGCCGGACCAGTCCATTTCGCGGCAGAAATAGCCGTCCTGCCATTCCCACCTCCCCGTCACATCCCAGCCCAGCGCGCTGCCACGGATTTCGCCATCCTCTTCGACCTTCAAAGAGATGCCGAACAGTCCCATCCGCAATTCCTTGCCCGAGACGGTCTCGACGAAATCATTCCGGTCGCTGATGCGCGAAAACCCCTCGGCCGCGGCGGGCAGGGCGGCGGCTAGGGCAGCAAGGGCGACCAAGGCCGCGGGCAGGGCAGCATGCAACATGACGAAAGCTCCGTTAACGGAAGGCCAAGGACATACGGCAGAGTCAGGATATCGGATGAATACCGCATCCGCCTTGGCTGTCAATTTTCCGTGGGGTGCCTTGGTTCCCGCCGCGATCAGAGGCCAAGCACGTCCATCATGTCATATTGGCCCGGCTTCTGCCCCTGCCCCCACAGCGCCGCCCGCAGCGCGCCACGGGCAAAGATTGCGCGGTCGGTGGCGACGTGGCGCAGGATCACCCGCTCGCCATCGGCGGCGAAGATGACGTCATGTTCGCCCACGATGTCGCCCCCGCGCACGGCGGCGAAACCGATGCTGCCCCGCTTGCGCGCGCCCGTGATGCCATGGCGGCCGGACTCCATCGCCGCCTCCAGCGACACGCCGCGCCCGTCGGCGGCGGCCTTGCCCAGCATCAGCGCCGTGCCCGATGGTGCGTCCACCTTCATGCGGTGATGGGCTTCCACCACCTCGACGTCCCAATCCTCGTCCAAGGCGGCGGCGATCTTCTGCGTCAGCCGCACCAGCAGGTTCACGCCAAGGCTCATGTTTCCCGCCCGGACGATCACGGCATGGCGCGCGGCGGCGTCGATCTTGGCCAGATGTTCGGCTTCAAGCCCCGTGGTGCCGATCACATGGACGGCGCGCGCCTGCGCGGCCAATGCCGCGAAATCCACCGTCGCGGCGGGGGCGGTGAAGTCGATCACCGCCTGCGCCTTGGCAAAGGCCTCAAGCGGGTCATCGGTCACGGCCACGCCCAAGGCGGCCCCGCCCATGCATTCGCCGATGTCGCGCCCCACCCATGCATGGCCCGGACGTTCCACGCAGCCCACCAGCCGCGCCCTGTCCGACGCGGTGATCGTGCGCACCAGCATCTGCCCCATGCGCCCCGACGCGCCCGTCACCACGATTCCCGGCAGATCGGCCATGTTCGCCCCCTTTGCTTTGTCAGCCCGTTTAGCCGCAAGGACGGCGCGGCGAAAGCCTGCCGTTGCGGGGACGGGCCAAAGGGCCTATGTGGGGCGCATGTCGAACAAGCGCTTCTCTTCGGGCAACGGCCCTTCGCAACGGCAGCTTCGCGTGGGCGAACTGATCCGCCGCACGCTGTCGGACGTGCTGAACCGGGCCGAGATCCACGATCCCGACCTGAACCGCATGTCCATCACCGTGGGCGAGGTGTCCTGTTCCCCCGACCTGAAGGTGGCCACGGTCTATGTCATGCCGCTGATGGGGTCGGTGTCGGTCGAAGATGCCATCGCCGCGCTGGCCCGGAACAAGGCCGAACTGCGCCGCCGTGTCAGCGCCGAGATGACGCTGAAATACGCCCCCGACCTGCGCTTCCGCCCGGATGAGACGTTCGACCGTCTGGACGAAACGCGCCGTCTCTTTTCGGACGAGAAGGTGCAGCGCGACATCGCCGCAGGCGACGCGGACGACGGCGACGATTGATCGGCCCCGCGCCCTGCGGCGCGGTTGACTTCCCGCTCCCTTCCCCGGAAAACGACCGCGATCCGCAAAGGAAGCCGCATGTCCTACATCCCCTTCCCCGACATCTCGCCCGAGATTTTCCGGATCGACTTTGGCGGGTTCTCTTTCGCGCTGCGCTGGTATGCGCTGGCCTATATCGTGGGCCTCGTCGCGGGCTGGAAGCTGATTGCGCGGATCGTCTCTACCCCACGGCTGTGGCCGGGCAAGCCGCCGATGACGCCCGCACAGGTCGAAAGCCTGCTGACTTGGGTGATCCTTGGTGTGGTTCTGGGCGGGCGGCTGGGCTTTGTGCTGTTCTACCAGCCGGGCTACTATCTTCAGAATCCCGGGCACATCCTGCGGGTCTGGGAAGGCGGCATGTCCTTCCATGGCGGCTTTCTGGGGGTGGTCGTCGCGGGCATGATCTTCTGCCGCCAGAACCGCATCCCCATGCTGTCGGCGGCGGACCTGATGGCCATCGTCGCGCCCATCGGGATCGGGCTGGGGCGGCTGGCCAATTTCATCAACGCCGAGCTTTGGGGTCGGCCCACCACCCTGCCTTGGGGCGTGGCCTTCCCCGGCGAGGCGGCGCAGACCTGTCCCGGCATCGTGGGCATCTGCGCCCGCCACCCGTCGCAACTGTACGAGGCCGCGCTGGAAGGCGCGCTGCTGTTCGCCGTGCTGATCTGGGTCGCCTATCGCAAGGACTGGCTTGCCACTCCGGGACGGATCGCGGGGCTGTTCTTCGCGGGCTATGGGATGGGCCGCTTCCTTGTGGAATTCCTGCGCCAGCCCGACGCGCAATTCGTGACCGATGGCAACCCGCTTGGCCTTGCTCTGCATCTGGGCGGCTATGGGCTGACGATGGGGCAGATTCTGTCGCTGCCCATGATCATCGTGGGCCTGTGGTTCATCCTGCGCGCCCGCCGTGCCTTAGCCGCGCAGGCATGACGGCGCTTGCGCATATCCTGAAAGCGCGGATCGCCGCCACCGGGCCGATGACGCTGGCGGATTACATGGCCGATTGCCTGCTGCATCCGGCGCATGGCTATTACGCCACGCGCGACCCCTTTGGACGGGGCGGCGATTTCACTACCGCGCCCGAGATCAGCCAGATGTTCGGCGAGGTGATGGGCCTTTGCCTTGCGCAGGCTTGGCTGGATCAGGGCAGGCCGACGCCCTTTACCTTGGCAGAACTCGGCCCCGGTCGCGGCACGCTGATGGCCGACATCCTGCGTGCCACCCGTGCGGTGCCGGGACTTCACGCCGCTGCCCGCGTCATGCTGGTCGAAGCGTCGCCCACCCTGCGCAAGGTACAGCGCGCGACCTTGGGCGACCACGCCGTCACGTGGCTGGACGGGGTGGACGACCTGCCCCAAGCGCCGCTGTTTCTGATTGCCAATGAATTCTTCGACGCGCTGCCTATCCGGCAATTCACCCGACAGGGCGACGGCTGGGCCGAAACCGTGGTGGGGCTGGACGCGGACCGCCTGACCATGGGCCGCACGCCCCCCGCCCCGCTGGCCGCGCTGTCGCATCGGCTGACCGACACGCCCATAGGCGGCATCGTCGAAACCTGCCCCGCCGCGCCCCCGATCATGGCCCGCATCGGCGCGACCATCGCGGCCCGGGGCGGGGCGGCGCTGATCGTGGATTACGGCGACTGGCGGTCGCGCGGGGATACGTTTCAGGCGCTGAAGGATCACCGCTTCACCGATCCGCTTGCCGAACCCGGTGAGGCCGATCTGACCGCCCATGTGGATTTCGAAGCGCTTGCCCGCGCTGCCGCCCCGGCCCGCAGCAGCCACCTGATCCCACAGGGCGTTCTTCTGCGTCGCCTCGGCATCGACGCCCGCGCCGAACGTCTTGCCCAGCGGCTGACAGGAGCGGCGCTTCAGTCCCACCTTGCCGCGCATCACCGCTTGACCGACGACCGCGAAATGGGTTCGCTGTTCAAGGCACTGGCGATCCACCCACCCCATCTTCCGCCCCCGCCTGGATTCGACCCCTCAGATGCTTGAAAAGATCACCTCTGCCGCGATTGCCGCCCATCACGGCTTCTTCACCCGCAAGGGCGGGGCGTCTTCGGGCATCTTCGCGGGGCTGAATTGCGGCCCCGGATCGTCGGATCAGGCCGAGGTGGTGGCGATCAACCGCGCCCGCGTGGCCGAAGCGATGGGGGTCGACTCCGACCGCCTGCTGTCGATCCATCAGGTCCATTCCGCCGATGTCATCCACGTCACCGGCCCCCTGACCGACCGGCCCCGCGCCGATGCCATGGTGACGGCTACCCCCGGCCTTGCCTTGGGCGTGCTGACCGCCGACTGCCAGCCTGTCCTGTTTTCCGACCCCGAAGCGCGCATCATCGGTGCCGCCCATGCCGGATGGCGCGGCACCCGCGACGGCGTGCTTGAGTCGACGGTGGACGCCATGGTCGCCCTTGGCGCGCGGCGCGAGGGCATCTCTGCCGTCATCGGCCCCACCATCAGCCAGCAGTCCTATGAGGTGGGCCCCGAATTCTTTGAATCCTTCACCGACGATGACCGCAGCAATGCGCGTTTCTTCATCGCGGGGCAGGGCGGGCGCTATCTGTTCGACTTGCCCGCCTTCGGCCTGTCGCGCCTGCGCGCCGCAGGGGTGGGCCATGCCGAATGGACGCGCCACTGCACCTATCGCGATTCGGAACGATTCTTCTCTTACCGGCGCACCACCCATGCCGGAGAGGCGGATTACGGGCGTCTGATTTCGGTCATCCGGCTGTGATTGCGGCGACAATCCGGCAAGGGCCCGCCACGGGATTGTCCCATTTTCGGAAACAGTCGCCCACGACTGTCGCAGTGCGCGAAACCTATTCGAAAAATCAATAGCTTACACCCCGTTTCCTCTTTGGGCAAAGTCGCCACAATCCGCCCAGCCGCCGCCCGGATCGCCCTGTATTTTCTGAAAACTTGGCCAAAACGCTGCCGCAAACCGCCGTCAGATTTGTCTTCAACAGGGCAACGGCCCGAATGAAACGCAAGACGGAGACGGAAGATGAAAAAGGAACGCCGCTGGCTCAAATCGGTGCTTGCCGCAAGCCTTGAACCGCAGCCCGCCCTGCCGTGGCAGCGCGGCACCCGCCGCCGTCCCGAAGCGGTGAAGGCCGTGCCCGCGCCGCTCAAGCCGCGCGCCATCGCTGCACGCTGATGCCCGTAGGCAAGAAAGACGAAAGGCCGGGCACCGCCCGGCCTTCATGCATTCTGGCACGTCGTTCAGGCCGTCCGCGCCAGTCGCGCCTCTAGCACGTCAAAAGGCACCCCCGGCTGATCCTTTGCACAACGGATCACGAGGCTGGTCTTCACCGTCGCCACATTCTCGGCCTTCAGCAACTCGCCGGTCAGGAAGCTCTGGAAGGACGACAGGTCCGGTGCCACGCATTTCAGGATGAAGTCGATCTCACCGTTCAGCATGTGGCACTCGCGGACCAAGGGCCAATTGCGGCAGCGGTCCTCAAAAGTCGCCAGATCGGCCTCGGCCTGCGATTGCAGGCGCACCATGGCGAAGACCTGCACTTCAAAGCCCAGTTCCCGCGCGTCAATGTCGGCGTGGTAGCCCTTGATGTAACCCGCCTCTTCCAGCGTACGGACACGGCGCAGACAGGGCGGGGCAGAGATGCCCACCCGGCTGGCCAGTTCCACGTTGGTCATGCGTCCGTCCGCCTGAAGCTCGGCTAAGATATGACGGTCGATCGGGTCTAGCTTCGATCCGGCCATGGCGCTGGTTCCCTTGTTCCGGTCTATCACTGCATACCGGATTGATGGAGTAGATAGGCCCGACCCGCCGCCCGCGCAACATTGTTTCAACGACGCGCAAGAAAAAACCCTGTCCGTTTCGAACAAACGGTCAGGAATCGGACAAGCCTGTCCTGCACGCCATGCCCTTTCCCCCACCGCGCGCTTTGCCTATATCGTGGGGCCGAACGGCTAGGGGGCGGATATGGGCGACACGCGGCACACCAAGGTTCTGATCATCGGCTCGGGTCCGGCGGGCTATACCGCCGCCGTCTATGCCTCGCGCGCGATGCTGGAACCGATCCTCGTGCAGGGCCTGCAACCGGGCGGCCAACTCACCATCACGACCGAGGTGGAAAACTGGCCCGGTGACACCCATGTGCAAGGCCCCGACCTGATGGTCCGCATGGAAGAACACGCCCGCGCCATGGGGGCCGAGGTCATCACGGATTACATCACCGCGCTCGACCTGCAAAACCGCCCCTTCACCGCGCAATCCGACAGCGGCACGGTCTACACCGCCGATGCCGTCATCCTTGCCACCGGCGCGCAGGCCAAATGGCTTGGCCTGCCTTCGGAAGAGCGGTTCAAGGGCTTTGGCGTATCGGCCTGCGCCACCTGCGACGGGTTCTTCTATCGCGGGAAAGAGGTCGTCGTGATCGGCGGCGGCAACACGGCTGTGGAAGAGGCGCTGTTCCTGACGAACTTCGCCACCAAGGTCACCGTGATCCACCGCCGCGACAGTTTCCGCGCCGAAAAGATCATGCAGGACCGGCTGTTCAAGAACCCCAAGGTCAGTGTCTTGTGGAACCACACCGTGACCGAAGTGCTGGGCGACGACACCCCGCGCGGTGTCACCGCCGTGCGGGCACAGAACGTGCAGACCGGCGCCGTGACCGACATCCCTTGCGCCGGCTTCTTCGTGGCCATCGGCCATGCGCCCGCATCCGAGTTGGTGAAAGACCAGCTGGAATTGCACAATGGCGGCTATGTCGTGGTGGAACCCGGCACCACCCGCACCTCGATCCCCGGTGTCTTTGCGGCAGGCGACCTGACCGACCATATCTATCGGCAAGCCGTGACCAGCGCAGGCATGGGCTGCATGGCC
>JBDKFE010000139.1:0-38839 GCA_039798885.1 Pseudomonadota bacterium
CCCGCGCCAGCACATCCCGCGCCGTGTCATCCGTGCCCAGCCAGTGGTTCCCGTCCGGGGCCGAAGGCGCAGGCCCCTCCAGATCGTTGATCGTGTTGTAGCTATAGGGAATCGGCGGCCAAACGATCCAGCCCTTCACGAAGTCCGGGTCCGCCGCCGCGCGGCTGCCCTCCTCCACCTCGGCGATGATGCCCTCCGGATCGTCCCAGCAATCAAGGCTCCCGCCCGACTTGATCAGGCACTGCACCTCGACATCCGTGTATTTCGCCTCGGTCTTGAAATCGCCGCCAAAGGCCGTCTCCGGGTAGAATGTCAGAAACGGCGTATGCAACTCGCCGCGATAGCTTACCAGCAGGGGCCGATCATTCGCGATCACCTCGGCAAACAGCGAAATGCCGTACAGCACAAGAAACACCCACAACGACCAATAGGCACGCCGGTTCGCCTTGAAATTCCGCCAGCGACGCTGGTTCAGCGGCGAAAGGGCCATCACGTCCTCCGCGTGCCGAAATCGATGCGCGGGTCGATCCAGACATACATCAGGTCCGAAATGATCCCCATCACCAGCCCGATCAGGCCAAAGAAGAACAGCGTCCCGAAAATCACCGGATAATCCCGCTCCACCGCCGCGCGAAAGCCAAGCTGCCCCAAACCGTCAAGCGAGAAGATCGTCTCGATGATCAGACTGCCGCCAAAGAACACCCCCACGAACAGCGCCGGAAAGCCCGCGATCACGATCAGCATCGCATTGCGGAACACATGGCCATAAAGCACCCGCCCCTCGGTCAGCCCCTTCGCCCGCGCCGTCATCACGTATTGCTTCTTGATCTCGTCCAGAAAGCTGTTCTTCGTCAAAAGCGTCAGCGTGGCAAAGCTGGAAATGGTCGACGCGATGACCGGCAGCGCGATGTGCCACAGGTAATCCAGCGCCCTGCCCCACACCGACAACTGCTCCCAATTGTCCGACGTCAGCCCCCGCAGCGGAAAGACCTTCCAGTAGGACCCCCCCGCGAACAGCACCAGCAGAAGGATGGCGAACAGGAATCCGGGGATTGCATAGCCGATGATGATCGCCCCGGATGTCCATGTGTCAAACGGCGTGCCGTCCCGCACCGCCTTGCGTATCCCCAGCGGGATCGAGATCAGATAGGCGATCAGCGTGGACCACAGCCCCAGCGTGATCGACACGGGCATCTTTTCCAGCACCAGATCGACCACGTCGATGGACCGGAAATAGCTCTCGCCGAAATCGAACCGGACATAGTTCCACATCATGATGAAGAACCGCTCTGTCGCCGGGATCAACTGCTTCTCGCATTCCGGTGCCGTGACCGACGGCTCGCCCGTGAACCCCGCGTCACAGACGATCCGGGCAAAGCCGAACTGCACCTCCAACTGCGCCAGAAACTCTGGCGGCAGCCCCCGCGCGCCGATATAGCCATCCTCCTGCTGCTGCTCCGCCCCCGCATCGCCACTGCCCGAAATGGCCTCTAGCGAGTCGCCGTCGCCCTCCAGCCGCGCGGCCACCTGTTCGATGGGGCCGCCCGGCACGAATTGCGTCAGCGAAAAGTTGATCACCATGATCCCGATCAGCGTCGGGATGATCAGCAAAAGCCGCCGCAGGATATAGGCGCCCATAGCGCGCGTACCGCCCTTACTTCAGCGCGCCAGAAGCCCGCAGCGCCTCGGCCTTGTCGGCATTGTACCACCAGAAATCAAGCTCGCCCAAGGCATAGGGCGGCAGGGTCTCGGGATGTTCGTACATGTCGTAATAGGCGATGGTGTGCTTGGCCTTGAACCATTGCGGCACCCAGAACCGTTCCGCCCGCAACACGCGGTCCAGCGCCTTGGTCGCCACCTTCAGCTTCTCATTCGAATCGGCCGCCATCACCACATCGATCAGCTTATCCACCGCCGGCGATTTCAGCCCCATCAGGTTAAAGGACGACACATCCGCCGTCTCTGCCCCGTAGTACTGCTTCAACTCGGACCCCGAAATGTAATCGGACCGCGCGTTCCCCGTGATGATGTCGAAATCATACTGCGGCGGCCGCGTCCGCGCCTCCATCTGGGCATTGTCGATCGAGGTCATCTTCGCATCGATCCCGATCGCCTTCAGGTTCTCGACATAGGGGTTGAACACCCGGTCGAAGCTGGGGCTGTCGTTCAGGAACTCGACCGTCAGCACCTCGCCCGCCGCGTTGCGCCGCAGACCGTCGTCGCCCACGGTCCAACCCGCCTCGTCCAGCAGGGCCGATGCCTTGCGCACATTGCCCCGATCCAACTGCCGTTCGCCCGAAGTCGGCGCCATGACCGCCTCATCCGTCAGCATCGTGGCGGGCAGCAGCCCCTCATCCACCAGCGGCTGCAGGATCGCCACCTCTTCCGGCGTGGGCACGCCCGTCGCGGCAAGCTCGGTATTCTCCCAGACCGAATGGATCCGGGCATAAAGATCATAGAACAGCGTCGCGTTCGACCATTCGAAGTTGAACATCAGCCCGATCGCCTCACGCACCTTCGGGTCCTGAAACTTCTCGCGCCGCAGGTTGAACAGGAAGGCCTGCCCGGATGCCTTCGCCCCCGACGGCAGTTCCACCTTCTTCACCGTGCCATCCGCCATGGCGGGGAAGTCATAGCCCGTCGCCCAAGTGATCGACGACGCCTCGTTGCGGAAGGTGTAGTTGCCCGCCTTGAACCCCTCGAACGCCGCCTGATAATCCCCGTAATACTCCACCCGGATGAAGTCGAAATTCCCGCGACCCTTGTTGATGGGCAGATCGTTGCCCCAATAATCCGGGTTGCGCTTCCAGACGATGTTCTTGCCCACATCCATCCGGTCCAGCACATATTGCCCCGTCCCAAGGAAGGGCGTCAGGCTGCTCTCCTCCAGATCCAGCTTGTTCGCCTCGTAATGCGCCTTGGACAGGACAGGCAGCCCGCCCACCAGCGCGGGCAGGTCGCGCGTCGGGATGTCCGGCTTGAAGGTGAACTTGACCTTGTGGGGTTCCAGAACCTCCACCCCTTCGACCTGCTGGCCAAAGATGGT
The DNA here is from genome assembly GCA_039798885.1 of Pseudomonadota bacterium. GTDB lineage: Bacteria > Pseudomonadota > Alphaproteobacteria > Rhodobacterales > Rhodobacteraceae > Paragemmobacter. Next base: position 3,047 of record JBDKFE010000139.1, read on the forward strand.
GCGGAAATCGGTCAGACCTTTGGTCAGGAAGATGTTAAAGGAAAAGGCCACATCCTCTGCCGTCATCGGCGAGCCATCGGCAAACGTCACCTCTGGCCGCAGGTTGAAGATCACCCATGACCGGTCGGCGGGATATTCCATCGTTGTACACAGCAGGCAATAGGACGTCCCGATCTCGTCCGACGTCCCCGTCAGGATCGATTCATAGGGCGCCGAGGCCAGCGCCGCCGCCCGCCCCTTCACCGAATAGGGGTTCATCGAATCGAACCCGCCCGCCGTCCAGATCGAAATCTCGCCACCCTTGGGCGCATCGGGGTTCACATAGTCCAGATGCGGGAAGTCGGCGGCATATTTCGGCGGATCGCCAAAGGTGGTGATGGCATGCGAAACCGTCGCCTCCTGTGCATGGGCGGCCACCGCCCATCCAGCCAGCGCAAGCACCACGAACCCCGCACCAAGCCACCGCACCAGCCCCGCGTCCCGCTTCACTGCGGTCTCGGCGCGCGCACCCCTGCGTCCTGCCATCCCGATACTCCCCATGCCTCGGCGGCTGCCCCGCCCCTCTTCTTCCTTGCAAGCTAGAGCGCGCCCCCGCCCCCCACAAGTTGCGTTTGCGTGAAAGTGGCGGATGGGGCGGGTTTTGCATTCATACTGAGCACAACGCGAGGGTGGCGGCCGCCCCGCCCCGCGGCAAAAGCAAAAGGCCGCCCCCTCGCGGAAGCGGCCCCTCTCCCTGACCCTATGGGTCAGATCATTCGGTCGTCGTCGCCAAATAGGCGATCAGGTTCGCCCGGTCTTCGACCTTCGGCAGACCCGCGAAAGACATCTTCGTCCCCGGCATATAGCCCTTCGGATTCTCCAAGAACCCGTTCAGGTTTTCGGGCGACCACACATCGGCAGTCAGCGCCGCCAGCGCCTCGGAATAGGCGTAGTCCGGCGAGGTGCCCTTGTTCTTGTCCACGATCCCGTTCAGGTGCGGACCGGTCGCATTGGCACCGTCCAGCTTGTGGCAGGACTTGCACTTCGCAAAGACCTTCTCGCCCGCCGCTGCATCTGCCGCTGCGTAGACGGTCGCAAAGTCCGGGCCGGCCTCTGCGGTTTCGCTGGATGCTTCTTCGGCCCCCGTGTCGATGGAATAGGCCTGCGCGATCTCTTCGCCCTCGCCGCCATGGCCCTTGTGACCCACGTGGTAGAGCGATTCCGCACCCCATGCGGCAAGCAGATAGACCAACAGGGACCCGCAAACCGCCCCAGTCACCTTGGTCATCGTCATCGTGTCGAACATGTCGCGCCTTCCCTTGGCCGTCGTTTGGCGCGGTATGTATCCGCTTCCCCCACCGGGTTTCAAGGTGTAGTAGCGCGACCAATCGCCCCTCTCTCGGGGTTTTTCCGCACGGAGCCAGCCCGAAATGACCGGCCGCATCGCTTTCCAAGGGGAACCCGGGGCCTATTCCCATCAGGCCTGCACGCAGGCTCGCCCCGGAATGGACGTGGTGCCCTGCCAGACCTTCGAGGATGTGGTGGAACTCACCCGTTCCGGCGAGGTGGACCTCGGCATGCTCGCCGTCGAAAACTCCACCTATGGCCGTGTCGCCGACGTCCACAGCCTCTTGCCCAAAGCCGGGCTGCACATCGTGGACGAAGCCTTCGTCCGCGTTCACGTCAACCTTTTGGGCGTGCCCGGTGCGCGCCTCGACCAGATCACCGAGGCGCATGGCCATGTCGTCATCCTGCCCCAATGCGCGGGCTTCCTGAAGAAGCACGGCATCAAGGGCAAGGTCAGCACCGACAACGCCCGCGCCGCGCGCGAGGTGGCCGAGCTTGGCGATCCGACCCGCGCCGCGCTCGCCTCGGAACTCGCCGCCGAAATCTACGGCCTCGACATCGTTGCCCGCCATATCGAAGATCAGGCCAACAACACGACCCGTTTCCTCGTCATGTCGCGCGAAGGCGACCATGCGCGTCGCGGCCCCGGCAAGATGATGACCACCTTCACCTTCCGCGTCCGCAACATCCCGGCCGCGCTGTACAAGGCGCTCGGCGGCTTTGCGACCAATGGGGTGAACATGACCAAGCTGGAAAGCTATATGGTCGGCGGCAGCTTCACCGCGACCGAATTCTACGCCGATATCGAAGGCCACCCCGAAGACCCGAACGTCAAGCTCGCCTTCGACGAACTGCGCTACTTCACCTCGTCCTTCAACCTGCTGGGCGTCTATCCCGCCGCCCACGAACGCGGCTAGATCGGCTACCCGGTAAAGCGCGCCTCGATGTCGCGCGCGATGCTGGTCAGGCGCGCATCATAGCGGCGCTGGACGCGTCCCTTGGCAAGACGCAGCGACTGCACGAACAGCCGCGCGGCAAGGGTGCGGGGCTTCGCCTCGACCTGCATCAGCATCCGCGTCCGCTTGGCCGCCAGTTCCACTAGCTCGATGTTCAGCGTCCCTTCGACGGAAGGCCCGTCGAAATCCAGCGTCAGGCCGTTTTGCGGTTCCAGCTTCGTCAGCCGCACCTGCAACTGCCGCTCGCGTCCCCGCCATGCGAACCGGGCTTGCCACGTCATGCCGACACCCGGCACGCGCAGCTTGTCGGTTCGGTTCACATCGGCACCCCGACGCATGGCCGACCGCTCCCAACCCTCGAAATCCGAAAGCGCCGCATAGACAAAGGCGAGGGGTGCCCCGATATCCGTTCGTCCGCTCAGTTTCATCCTGCCCCGACCTGCCTTTTTTACCCTTTACGCGCCCTGTCAGGCGCTTACTGCCCTGCAACTTGGGGTCAATGAAGCCTGTCCGCAAGCCAGTTCGCAATCAGGAAATGCGCGATTGCCCCTCTCCGCGCTGGCCTGATGCGCGGATGCCGCCCCGCCATCGCAGCCACCATCTCCTCGCGCGTCACCCAGACCGCATCCTCCAACTCCTCGGGATCGAGCCGGATGTCCTCGTCCAACGCCTCGCCCGCACAGCCGAACATCAGGCTTGCCGGAAAGGGCCAAGGTTGGCTTGCCAGATAGCGCACGGCTCCGACACGCACGCCCGCCTCTTCGAACACCTCGCGCCGCACCGCTGCCTCCAGCGTCTCGCCCGGTTCCACGAACCCGGCCAGAAGCGAATACATGCCCTCGGGCCAGTTGGCATTGCGCCCCACCAGCACCCGGTTGCCCCGCGTGATCAGCATGATCACCACCGGGTCCGTGCGCGGGAAATGCTGCGCGCCGCAGGCCGGACAGGCCCGCTGCCAGCCACCGGCCTCCATGACCGTTGCCGCCCCGCAGGCCGCACAGAAGGCATGGCTGCGATGCCAGTGCAGCACCGCCTTCGCCGCCGCCGCCAGTTCCGCCTCGCGCGGCGTCAGCAATGTCATGATCCCCCGCAGTTCCAGAAACGAAAACCGCGACTCCAGCGCCGGATGCCGCTGCTCGGACGCATCGAAGAACCCGCCCTCGACGCCTGCCGCCCCCGCCTCGGGCGACCAGTCTGAGATGTCGGCAGCAAACCGCGCCACCCCGTCATCCAGCCCCAAGAAAACCGCAGGCCCCGCCCCCGCCAGAACCGGACTGTCCGCCCGCACCCAGCCCAAGGCCACGCCGCCGTCGCACAGCGGCTTGCCCCGCCAGACCGGCAGCACCCACCCCTCGGCCAGCAGCCGTTCCAGCGCCGCCGCGTCCTTCCGCAGCCCTGCCGCCCGGTCCAGCCCCGACCCGCCAAAGGTCACGCTTTCCGCAATCCGCATCCGCCCGCCCATCCCATGCTTGGCCCCTTCCATGCCACGCGCCAAGGATTTGGGCAATTCACCCAGAAAACGCTGCGACCGTGTCTAGGCATTTCACAGCCATAGGTTGTATGATGTCGGATGAATGTTTTTCGCCGCCTTACCCAAAGGTCAGCAGTGCCAAGTTCCACCACCCGGCTCAGGCTCCTCGCCACCTCGGACCTGCACGCCAACCTCATGGGCTGGGACTATCACCGCGACCTGCCCAATCCCGCGCTTGGCCTCCTCTCCCTCGCGGACCTCATCCACAGCGCCCGGGCCGAGGTGCCGATGACCCTCCTCCTCGACAACGGGGATTTCCTGCAAGGCAGCGCCCTTGGCGACTGGGCCGCCGAAACAAAACCGCACGACCCGCCCCACACCCACCCGATGATCGCCGCCATGAACGCGCTTGGTTTCGACGCGGCGAATATCGGCAACCATGAATTCAGCCACGGCCTGCCCCTTCTTCGCCGCGCCGCCGCCGCCGCCCGCTTCCCCCTTCTGTCGGCCAACCTCGCGCTTGATCGGGATCAGCCTTTCGTATCCGAAACGATCCTCACGCGGCACCTTCCCGGCGGTGGCCAACCTCTCCGCATCGGTCTGACAGGCATCGCCCCGCCCCAGACCGCCATCTGGGAAAGCCGCAACCTCAACGGGGCCCTGCGCGCCACCGACCCCGTCCCCGCCGCCGCCGCCGCGACAAGGCGCCTGCGTGACTCGGGCGCGGATATCGTCATCCTCCTTGCCCATACCGGCATCGGTGACGCGACGCACAGCCCGATGATGGAAGACGCCGCCATCCCCCTGTCGCACCTGCCAGAGGTGGATGCGCTGATCCTCGGCCATGCCCACCGCCTCTATCCAACAGCACAAGAGACGTTGGCCAGACCCGCCGTCATGCCCGGATGCTTCGGCTCCCATCTCGGCTGCATCGACCTCGACCTTGTGCGCGATGGCGACCGATGGCGCATCCAGCGCCACGACATCCGCCTGCTCGCGCCCGACCCCGCCCCGCCCCCCATCCCCCTCCCTCCGTCACATGAGGCGACGCGCGCATGGCTCCGCACCCCCGCCGGCGCGACCGGCCGGACCCTGCACGCCCATTTCGCCCGCATCGTCCCCTCTGACCTCACGCGCCTGATCGCCACGGCTCAGGCGGATCACGTCCGGCGCCACCTCGACCCTGCGGCGATCGACGGGCGCCCCATCCTGTCCGCCGCCGCCCCCTTCCGTTCCGGCGGACGCAACCTGCGCGAGACGGTGACCGACATATCCCCCGGCCCCCTGACCCTGCGCCACCTCACCGACATCTATCCCCACCCCAACACCGTCATCGCCCTCGCCCTGACCGGGCAAGAGGTCGCCGATTGGCTGGAACGCGCGGTCCACCAATTCCGCCGCATCACCCCCGGCAGCCGCGACGCCGACCTGATCGACGGCGAAAGCCCCGCCTTCGACTTCGACCTGATCGACGGCCTGTCCTTCGGGATCGACCTCGACGCCCCGGCCCGTTTCGACACGCGCGGCATGCTTGCGGATCCCGATGCACGACGCATCACCGACCTGCGCCACGCTGGACAGCGCGTCCGTCCACAAGACCGGTTCATCCTCGCCACCAACAGTTACCGCGCCGATGGCAGCGGCGGCTTCGCGGGCTGCCATCCGGACCGCGTCCTCCTTGATGACGGCACCCCCTCACGCGCGGCGCTGGCCCGTTGGCTTGCCGACCATGCCGACCTTCCGCCCACGACGGAACGCTGGGCCTTGAACCCCCTGCCCGGCACGACGGCGCTGATCGACGCCCCCACCGGGGCCGACAGCCACCTCGACGCCATCGCCCGCTTCCGCCCCGAAATCCTGCCCCGACAGGCGGACACAGGCCTCCACCGCTTCCGTCTGCACCTGTGATCGGCTACAGCACCTGCGCAGCACAGGGGGGCAGGGCATGGCGCAGGGCATCGACGCGGTCTTCTTCGATCTCGACGGGACGCTCGTTGATACCGAAAGCATCGCGCTGGTCACCGGCCTGCGCGCCTTTGCCGAGGTCGGCCACCCCGTGGACGAAGCGTTCATGCACGCGCTGGTCGGAAAGGCCGAACCGCAGGCCAACGCCATCATCCGCGCCGCCCATCCCAGCCTCGACCTTCTCGCGTTCCAGACCGCATGGCGCGCGGGCTTTGACGGGCTGATGCAACGCGGCGGGCTTCCCCTGAAGGCGGGGGTTACGGAACTGCTCGGCCTGCTCGACCATCCGCTGGGACTCGTGACCTCCACGGGCCGACCCGGCGCGCATCACAAGCTGGGCCTCGCCGGGCTGGCGCATCATTTCCGGACCGTCGTCACGCTGGATGACGTCCGGATGCCCAAACCCGCCCCCGAACCCTACCTTCTTGCCGCCGAACGACTGGGCGTCGATCCCGCCCGCTGCGTGGTCTTCGAGGACAGCGACATCGGCGCCGAGGCCGCCCATCGCGCAGGCTGTATCGTCGTGCAGGTGCCAGACGTCGCCCCGACCGACGGCCGCTTCGCCCGCCACCTTGCCGCAGACCTTCTGGCCGGTGCCCGCGCGGCGGGCCTCATCTGACGCCTCAGATCGGACGGGCCACGAATCCCGCCTCAGCCATCAGCCGGTCCGAGGCACCTTCAACCACCCGCTCCAGTTCGGCCATGAAATCGGCCACGGGCAGCCCGGGCGGAATGGTCGGCAGGAACTCCACCACCGCCAGCCCCGGCTTGCGGTAAAGGCCGTGGCGTGGCCAGAACACGCCCACATTCGTCGCTGCCGGATGGCAGGGCTTGTCCATCTGCTGATACAGCAGCCCGGTGCCCACCTTGTAAGGCATCACCGCCCCCGGGGCGACGCGCGTGCCCTGCGGATAGATGATCAACTGCCCCGGCACCTTGGCCCCTTCGGCCACCGCCTTCTTCATCGCGGCGATGGCACGGCCCTTCTTGCCGCGATCCACCGGGACGCAGCCGATCCGCCACGCATACCATCCCAGCAGCGGCGCCCACTTCAGCTCCTTCTTCATGATGAACTTCGGGCGCTCCACCACCGAACAGATCAGGATGATGTCGAAAAAGCTCTGATGCTTCGACGCGATCAGCACCTCGCCTTGCGGCACCTCGCCCCGGATTTCGGACCGCAGCCCGACCAAAAGCCGCGCCGTCCACCGCACATAGGTGCAATAGGCATGAATTCCCGCCCAAGCGCCCCGACGGCTAAAGATCGACGGGATGCCGTAAAGCAGCGCAATGACCACCATCGCCACATACATCTGCACGATGAAGACAAGGGACAGGATCAGGCGGATGGGGTTCATGGCAATTCCCGTAAGGTTCGAAACGCCGCCGCCCGCGTCGCGATCAGCGCCACGGCGGCAGCGATGGGCGGTAGCAGAAGCGGCAGCCCCCATCCAGCCCCCGTGAAGCCCAACCCCGTCAGAAAGCCCCCCGCCTCATCCACCGCAGGCAGCAGCGCCACGCCGATCAACCCCGCCAGCGCACCGACCGCCGAACCCGTCAGCGTCCGCAGGGTGAACCGCCGCACGAAAGCCGCCGCGATATAGTCATCCGTCGCCCCGACGATCCGCAAGACCCGGATCACCTGCGCATTGGCCGCCAGCGCCGCATTGGCGGCCAGCGTGATCATCGCCGCCATCGCCGCCCCGATCAGGATCAGCGACAGGCCCCCCAGCAGGTTCAACCGCGCCGCCGCCACGGCCATCGGCCGCCGCCAGCGCTGGTGGTCGTCCAGCACGGCCCCCGGCGCCTCGGCCAGCAGGCGTTGGCGCAAGCCCTCGCCGTCATAGCCGCCCTCCGCCTCGGTCACCTCCACCAGACGCGGCAGGGGCAGCGCGTCCAGCGGCAGGTCCGGCCCGAACCACGGTGCCAGCAGCGCCTTCTGTTCGGCATCATCGACCACGCGCGACGCGGCAATCCCCGGGGTCGTGCGCAACACCTCGATCACCGCCGCCGTCTGCGCCTCCATCTGGTCCGGCGGTGCCGCGATGCGGATCGTCGCCGTATTGGCCAGCGCCCCCGCCCAGCGATCCGCCAACCGACCAGAGGCCAGCGACAGCGCCACCGCAAAGACGGCAAGAAACGTCATAGCCCCCGCCGTGAAACTGGTCAGCCACGCACTGTGGCCGGTGGGCGGCACCACCCGATCGGCCTGACGGTCCGGCCACAACCCATCGATCACCGCGCGGATCACAGGTCCGCCCCCGCCAACTGCACCCGGCGGTTGCGGATGCGCAGCACCCGCGCCGCAACCTGAGTCTTCGCGGCCCGGATCAGGTTCAGGTCATGCGTCGCCACAAGGATGGTCTTGCCCATCCGGTTCAATTCCACCAGCAGCGTCAGCAGCCGCAGCGACATCTCCCAGTCGATATTCCCCGTCGGCTCGTCCGCCAGAATGACATCCGGCCCCGTGATCACCGCCCGCGCCAGCGCGGCCCGCTGCCGCTCGCCGCCGGACAATTGCGGCGGAAGGGCATCGGCCAGTTGTCCCAGCCCCACCCAGTGCAGCAGGTCCGTCATATCGCGCGGATCGCCCTGCTTGCCCGCCACCATCAGCGGCAGCGACACGTTCGCCGCCAAGGGCAGATGATCAAGGAACTGCACATCCTGATGCACCACCCCGATCCGCCGCCGCGTCAGCGCCACGTCATCCCGACCAAGGCTGCGCACTTCGCGGTCAAAGATCGTCACCCGCCCCGCCGTGGGCAGCAACTCGGCATAGGCCAGCTTCAGCAGCGTCGACTTTCCCGCCCCCGACGGCCCCGTCAGGAAATGGAACGACCCCGGCGCAAGGCGCAAGCTGATCTCAGACAGCAGCTCTCCGCCGCCGTAACTATAGGCAACATTTTCGAACGCGATCACCTGTCCCTCACGGCCCCCCTTGCCTGCGGGCGCAGCATTGCCCAAGGTGAGGTCGGTTGCAATGCAGGGTGGGTGCCGCTTGCTACCGTCGTGAATGGCTACATCCTATAGGTGTCGTGGCGGGAAAGGGGTTTCCCGTCACGGGGGAGTCGGGAAACATTACGCATGCGGTTGATCTGTCCGAATTGTGATGCCGAATACGAGGTGGATGACTCCGCCATTCCGGACACGGGCCGGGATGTGCAATGTTCCAACTGCGGTCACGCTTGGTTCCAGCTTCCCCCCGAAATCGAACTCGCCCTCGAACAAGAGGACGAACTTTTCGGCAGGCCCGACGCCACGGACCCCATCCCGGACCTGCGCGACAGCGACGCCCCCGCCGCCGATGTGGCGGCGACACCCGGCCTTCCGCGCCGCTCCGTCGACGAAAACCTCATGGCCATCCTGCGCGAGGAAGCCGAACGCGAAGCCGCAGCCCGCAAGGCCGAAGCAGCCACGATCGAGACGCAGCCCGACCTCGGCCTTGCACCGCCCCCCGCCGCGTCGGCTGGGGCAGGCGGCCTTGCGGCGGCAGCGCGCCGCATCGCGCAACTCAAGGGGCAGGACCCCGATGCACGCCCGGCCAAACCGACCGCACGCCGCGACTTGCTGCCCGATATCGAAGAGATCAACTCATCGCTCAAGGGCAAGGATCCCGTCGGCGATCTGGACGACGACCACCCCGAAACCGCCGCAGCCAGCGCGCGCAGTTTCCGCAGCGGCTTTGCCCTTATGCTCGTCCTCGCCGTCTTCGCGACCGCCGTCTACACCTCTGCACCCCGCATCAGCGCCCACCTGCCTGCGGCAGAGGCACCCCTGAAGGCCTATGTCGCGGGTGTCGATCGGGCCCGGCTCTGGCTTGACGGCATGATGAAAGCGGCGACCGAAGCCGTCCGCGGCATGACGGCCGCAGGCGGCGGCGCAGACGCGGGCTGACCCGGAACGCAACGCGCCTCCGGCAGCCCGCTGTCAGAACATGTCCAGCAGACGGCGCAGGTAGTCCCGCTCGCCCTCGGGCCGCGCCTGTTCGCCTGACCGGCGGCGGATTTCGTCCAACAGGTCCTGCGCGCGGCGATAGACATCCTCGCCCTGCAGCATGTTCCGGTCCGACCCGATGCGCGCCGAATTGCCCGGCTCGCGCCCCAAGGGATCGCGCTGCCCGTTCGGATCGGCCTGCCCGAATTCCTGCCCGCGCTCGGCCTCGCCCTGCTGTTGCTGCTGCTCTTCGGCCATCGCCTCGCCGAATTGCTGCATCCCGTCGCGCAGGGCCTCCATCGCCTCGGCCTGACGGTCCAGCGCGCCGGGCAGATCGCCCTCGCGCAGCGCCTCCTCGGCTTCGTCCATCGCGCGTCCGGCGCGATCCAACTGGCGGCGGCCTTCCTCGCCCGTCTCCGACCCGTCTCCCGGCAAAGGCCCGTTCTGCAACTGCCCCAGACGGTCGCGCAAATCCTGCTGGCGCTCGGCAAGGCCCCGACCTTCGCCATCCTGCCCCTCGCCTTCGCCTTCGCCCTGACCGGGTTGGTTCTGACCCTGCTGCTGGCCCTCGTTGCCTTCCTGCCCGTCCTGCAAATCGCGGAAGGCGTCGTCCGACAGACCCTGCTGCCCCCGCAGCGTGTCCTGCAACTCGCGCATGGCCTGCTGACCGGGGCCACCCTGCCCCTGACCCTGCCCTTGCCCCTGCGTGACCTGCATGTTCTCCATCAACTGGCGCAGCATCTCCATCAACTGCTGCGCCTCGGCGGTCTTGCCTTCCTCCATCAGGCGCTGCAACTCGTCCAGCATCTGCTGCAACTGGTCGCCCGACATCTGCATGCCGTCCATATTCTGGGAAAGCTGGCTGTCCGGGTTGCGCTCTGCCTCTTCGGCAAGCTCTTGCATGTAATCGTTCAGCGCCTCGCGCAACTCCTGCATCAGTTGCTCGATCTCGGCCTGATCGGCCCCGTTGCGGATCGCCTCGTCAAGCCGATCCTGCGCGCGCTGCAACCGCTCCATCGCGCTTTGCAAATCGCCCTCTTCCATCAGAAGGGCCAGATCCCACAACTCCTTGGCAAAGCCATCCCGCGCCTCGGGAGACAGGCTGACCTTCTGCGCCTCCAACTCGCGCATCAACACGCGCAGCCGCAAAAAGGCCTGCTCATTCCGCACGAATCCCTCGGGCCGATGCGTCACCGCCTTCAGGATTTGCACCGTTCGCCCCGCATTCACCCGGTTCCACAGCAGGTCCCGCCGCATCTCGATCAGCGCCGCCGCCAAGGGATCGAAGAACCGCTTCCCCGGCAGCACCAGCGACACAGGCTCCGCCTGCCCCGCCTGCCCCGCCGCATCGGTGACGGAAAAGGTCATCCGCACCGGCAAATTCGCAAAGGGATGCTCTGACAGGTCATCCACCAGCGTCTCGGCAAAATCCTCGCGGTTCCCGCGCAAGGGCATCGGCAGGTCCAGCACCACCGCCTCGCGCGGCTCCGGCTCCACCGTCAGTCCATAGGCCCGCTCCACCTTGGGCAGGTCTAGCGCGATGGACACCTGCCCCGCCGCCACGCCGTAATCGTCGCTTGCCTGAAAGCCGACCGAAAACTGCCCGTCCCGTTCCCGCTTCGCCTCGGTCTGCGGCACGACGGATGGCGCGGCATCCGGCACCACCACCACGCGCCAAACCCGCCCCCCCGGACCCGCGACCGACACCTCGCCATTCAGCGCAACCTGAAAATCATGCACCGGCTCGGACGCCGCCGGAACCTCCACCCGCCCCGACACCGTCTCGGACAGGGTCAACTCCCCCACCTCGCCATAAAGCCGGAACTGCATCCGCGTCCCGATGGGCAGCGTCAGCACATCCTCTTTCATTTCGTTAAGATAGAGCGACGGCTTGCCCGTATAGGCGGGCGGCTGCGCCCAGCCCTCCCAAGTCGGCCCCGCCGCGATATTCACCCCCGACCCCGGCGCCAAAGCCTCGACCGACGCGACGCGCCACAGCGATCCGAACATCAGCGCCATCACAAAGGCCGTCAGCGCCACATAGCGCAGCGCAAAAGGATCCCGCCGCGCCAGCCGCAGGTCCGGCTCCACCGCCTTTGCCCCCGCCGCCCGCGCCGCCATCCGCGCCCGATGCGCCTGCCACACGGCCAGCGACGCCGGATCGTTCGTCCCGATGACCTGCCTGTCCGTCAGCGCCGCGATAGGTTGCCCCGGCAGCCGCGAATCAAGCCGGACCAGCGCCTCGGCCCGCGTGGGCTTGCGGAACCCCCGCACCCCCCGCCACAATGTCCAGCCAAAGGCCACGACCACGGCGACCGCGCCAATCCACGCCGCCTCTAGCGGCAGATGGTCCTGCACCCCGAAGGCCAGCGCGGACAGGGTCAGCAGGACCACGGTCCAGACCGGCCAAAAGGCCCGTGTCACACGCTCGGCCCATAGCCCCAGCAGCGTCAGCCGCAAAGGGCGGGCAATGGCGGAAAGCGCAGAATCCGTGTCTTGATGCATCCGTCGGAAAGGCCTTTGCCGCAGCATCGCGGCAAAGCCGCCTTACAACCATGCGGGAATGGTATCTCGGTTCAGGATTTCGTCAAAGCTTGGTCTTTCCCGAATGACGGCGAAGTGATCCCCCTTCACCAACACCTCGGGCACCAGCGGGCGCGTGTTGTATTCCGACGCCATCACCGCCCCATAGGCCCCCGCCGACCGAAAGGCGACCAGATCGCCTTCGCCCACCAAGGGCATCTCGCGCGCCTTGGCAAAGGTATCCCCCGTCTCGCAGACCGGCCCCACCACGTCATAGGGCTGCGAAGGGCTGGCCGCCGGGGCCTCTAGCACGGGGACGATGTCATGATGCGCGCCATACATGGACGGACGCACCAGATCGTTCATCGCGGCATCAAGGATCAGGAAATCCCGCCCCTCGCCATTCTTCACATAGATCACGCCGGCAACCAGCAGCCCCGCATTCCCGGAAATCAGCCGCCCCGGCTCGATCTCCACCTCGCAGCCCAGATCGCCCACCGTCCGCTTGATCAGCGCGCCGTAATCCAGCGGCAAAGGCGGTGCCTCATTGGACCGCGTATAGGGGATGCCAAGGCCCCCCCCAAGGTCCAAACGCCGGATATCATGCCCCTCAGACCGCAGACGGCGGGTCAGGTCGGCGACCTTCAGATAGGCTTGCTCGAACGGCTCCAACTCCGTCAACTGGCTGCCGATATGCACGTCGATCCCCACCACCTCGATCCCCGGCAGGGCGGCGGCTTCGGCATAGACCTCGGACGCCCGCGCAATGGGGATGCCGAACTTGTTTTCCTTCTTGCCCGTCGCGATCTTTTCATGCGTGCGGGCATCCACATCCGGGTTCACCCGCACCGTGATCGGCGCGACGACGCCCAGCGACGTGGCCACCTCCGACAGCGCCCGCAACTCCGGCTCGCTTTCCACGTTGAACTGCCGGATACCGCCCGTCAGCGCCAGCCGCATCTCCTCGCGCGTTTTGCCGACGCCGGAAAAGACGATCCGCGCGCCCGGCACGCCCGCCGCCCGCGCGCGGCGATACTCCCCGCCCGACACCACATCCATCCCCGCGCCCAGATCGCCCAGCAGCTTCAGCACCGCCACGTTGGACAGCGACTTGATGGCGAAACAGACCATGTGCGGCAAAGGCGAAAGCGCCTCGGTGAACAGGTGATAATGCCGCGTCAGCGTGGCTGCGGAATAGACATAGAACGGCGTCCCGACCGACGCCGCGATATCCGGGATCGCCACATCCTCGGCATGCAGCACGCCGTTCCGATACAGAAAATGGTCCATGCCCACACCCGCTGCCCGCGCCCCGTCGCGGGCTGCTATACCAGACGTCCCCCGCCGCGCAATTCGGGGCCACGATTTTTCTGCGAAAAATCACGCCCCGCCCCGCCGTCGCACGGATCACCGCCCAAGGCGGGGCACCCGATTTTTCGCAGAAAAATCGTCACCCCCGGCGGGAGCGTAGGAACAGATAAAGCGGCAGCCCACAGCTTACCCCGATGCAAAAGGTCGCCGGAACCGCCACCAGCCCCAGCCAGTCCCGCCGCTGCCAGCTTTCCGCAACCACCCAGACGGTCAGCGCCACCGCAGCAATCGTCAGATCCCATGTCAGCCCCGTGGTCGAGGCATTGACATACCACGCATCGATCAGACCGCCCAAACCGGTCCCGGTTTCCCGCATGTAACGCAAGAACCAGTACATCGGATGCACCGCCCCCCAGACCGCCAGCGCAAGGAACACCCACCGCGTCATGACCGCCCCACCGCGACACCGGCCCCGGCCTCGCCCTTTGCCGACAGCCCCTGCTGCGCGGCCACCGAAGGTGCGACGGGCGGACCATCCGCCCCGCAGGCCGCAAGGACAAGCGGCAGCATCAGGAAAAGCACAGACTTCATGAAAGACCCTCCTTCAGGGGGAATAAGCGATGCGCCCGCCACCCAGCCCCGCCGACACCGACGGCGACAGGCGCAGCCCGTCGGCACCAAGGCTCAGCCCGGCATTCAGACGCGGGCTGGTGCAACCCCCGACACAGGCCAGAACAAGGCTCAGGACAACCAGACGACCCATCGGCGAACCCCTTTCCTGACAGAAAGCTAGCGCGCCCGCCCCTCTCAGGCCAGTCGCTCTTTCCAGACCGTGACCTGCGCCCGCACCTGATCCGGCGCGGTGCCACCATAGGACCGGCGCGAGCGCACCGAATTCTCTACCCCCAGCACGTCGAAAATGTCCGCACGGATGCCCGCATGCACCCCCTGCATCTCGGCCAGCGACAGGTCCGGCAGATCGCACCCCTTCCGCTCGGCCAGCGCGACCAGCGTCCCCGTCACATGATGCGCCTCGCGGAAGGGCAGCCCCAACTCGCGCACCAACCAATCGGCAAGGTCCGTCGCCGTGGAAAAGCCAGACGCCGCCGCCGCCGCCAGCACGTCGCGATTGGCCGTCATGTCCCCCACCATCCCCGTCATCGCCGCAAGCGCCAGCATCAGCGTGTCGGCGGCGTCAAAGACCTGCTCCTTGTCCTCCTGCATGTCCTTGGAATAGGTCAGCGCCAGCCCCTTCATCACGGTAAACAGCGCCACGGTCGCCCCCAGAATCCGCCCCAGCTTCGCCCGCAGCAATTCCGCCGCATCCGGGTTCTTCTTCTGCGGCATGATCGACGACCCCGTGGTCCAGCGATCCGACAACCGCACAAACCGGAACTGGGCACTGGACCAGATCACCAACTCTTCCGCAAAGCGCGACAGATGCATCGCACAGATGGACGAGGCCGCAAGGAACTCCAACGCGAAATCCCGATCCGACACCGAATCCAGACTGTTCGCCGTCGGCCGATCAAACCCCAGCGCCTTGGCCGTCATATGCCGATCGATGGGAAAGGACGTCCCCGCCAGTGCCGCCGCGCCCAAGGGGCATTCGTTCATCCGCGCCCGCGCATCCATGAACCGCCCACGATCCCGCGCCAGCATTTCCACATAGGCCATCATGTGATGCCCCCATGTCACCGGCTGTGCCGTCTGTAGATGGGTGAACCCCGGCATCACCCAATCCGCCCCCGCCTCGGCCTGCGCGACAAAGGCCCGCATCAGCGCCTCCAGCCCCGCAATCGCCGCATCGCATTGATCCCGCACCCAAAGCCGGAAATCCACCGCCACCTGATCATTGCGCGACCGCGCCGTATGCAGCCGCCCCGCAGGCTCTCCGATGATCTCCTTCAGCCGGGCCTCCACGTTCATGTGGATGTCCTCCAGCTCCACCTTGAACGGGAACCCGCCCGTTTCAATCTCTGACAAGACCGTGAGAAGCCCTTCCCCGATGGCCTCTGCGTCTTTATTCGTCAATATGCCTGTCGCGGCGAGCATCGCCGCATGGGCGCGCGACCCCGCGATGTCCTGCGCGTAAAGCCGTTTGTCAAAGCCGATGGAGGCGTTGATCGCCGTCATGATGGCGTCCGGACCTTCGGCAAAACGCCCGCCCCACATCTGGTTGGCGGACTGGGACGAAGTGGGATTGGACATGGCGGCGGCCTTCGGAAGGGGATGAGGATGCGGAAAATTCTGGCCGTGCTTTATACGGCCTTGGCACTCGGTGCAAATCCCGCCCTGACCGGCGCAGCCTTGGCAGGCGACATCGCCGCCCTGCGCGAAGGCGACATGAAAAAGCTCGCCCTTCACGAAACCCCGGCCGAGGTTCCGGCCGCCATCTTCCTCGATGCCCATGACGCCGAGGTGCCGCTGGCAAATTGGCGCGGCAAATGGGTCGTCCTGAACTTCTGGGCCACATGGTGCGCCCCCTGCCGGAAAGAGATGCCCTCGCTCCTGCGCCTGCAACAGGCCATGCCCGACATCGCCGTGCTTCCCATCGCCACGGGCCGCAACGCCGTCGAAGGGATCGAACGTTTCTACGAAGAGGCAGGCGTTCAGGCCCTGCCCATCCTGCGCGACCCGAAATCCGATTTCGCCCGCCCCATGGCCGTGATGGGCCTGCCGGTGACGGTGATCCTGAACCCCGAAGGCCAAGAAGTCGCCCGCCTGATCGGCGATGCCGAATGGGACAGCGACAGCGCCAAGGCCGTGATCGCCGCGCTGATGGCAGGCGGCTGAAGCGCAAACACCCGCGCGCCCCGGGCTTGACCCGGGGCCTCCCGGCAGGCCACGCGGTCCCGGGTCAAGCCCGGGACGGGGTCTGCCTCACCCTAGCGCCGCAACCCTCTCCCGCGCCGGGCAGCCCAGCAGATGGTCATTCACCAACCCCGCCGCCTGCATGAACGCATAGACCGTCGTCGGCCCGCAAAAGGCGAACCCGTCCTTCCGCAACTGCTTGGACAAGGCGCGCGACACCGCCGTCTCTGTCGGCACATCCGCCATGCTGCGGGGCGCGTTCTGCACGGGCCGCCCGTCCACATGCGTCCAGACGTAACCCGAAAACCCCTCCCGCGCCTCCACCTCCAGAAAGGCGCGGGCGGACCGGATCGCGCCCTCGATCTTGCCGCGATGCCGCACGATCCCCGGATCAGACAGCAGCCGCGCCACCTCGGCCTCGCCCCAGCCCGCCACGACCTCTGGCACGAACCCCGCAAACCCCGCCCGGAACGCCTCGCGCTTGCGCAGGATGGTGATCCAAGACAACCCCGCCTGAAACCCCTCCAGCACCAGCGCCTCCCACAGCGCGCGCCCGTCGCGCAGGGGCACGCCCCATTCCCCGTCGTGATAGGCCACATACAGCGGATCGGTCCCGCACCACGGGCATCTCTCGGTCATCGCGCGGTTCCTGAAAATTGACGGCTTAACCCCGCCTTCACACCCCGAAGGCACCCTTGCAGACGGGCAGGTCGTGGGCAAGTCGGGGGCAAGTCGGGGGTCGGGCATGAAGGACAGGCAGAAGGATTTCACCGAAGGGTCTTCCCCCCTCTCGGTCGCCGTGGCGCAAGACAGCGAGCGGCTCCTCGACCGCGTGGCCGAGGCGGTCAGGACCCGCCGCATGCGCCTTGCTTACCAACCCATCGTCCTTGCCGGAAACCCCGCCCGCACCGGCTTCCACGAAGGACTCATCCGCATCCTCGACCCCTCTGGTCGCACGCTCCCCGCCCGCGACTTCATCCACGCCGTCGAACCCCACGCGCTGGGGCGGGAAATCGACTGCATCGCGCTGGCCATCGCCATCGAATCGCTCGCCCGCCACCCGGACCTGCGCCTGTCGATCAACATGTCCGCCCGTTCCGTCGGCTGGCCCCGCTGGCAGCGCGTCCTGCAGCGCGGGCTTCGTCGGCATCCCGGCGCGGGCAACCGCCTCATCCTCGAATTCGGCGAATCCTCTGCCATGACCGTTCCCGAACTGCTGGCGGATTTCATGGCCGAACTTCGCCCCCGTGGCATCTCCTTCGCGCTCGACGGCTTCGGCGCGGGCCCCTTCGCGCTGCGCCACCTGCGCGAACTCAGCTTCGACATCCTCAAGATCGACGCCGCTTATTCCCGTTCCGTGCAGACGAACCCTGACAATCAGGTTCTCCTCTCCGCCTTCCTCGCCCTCGCCCGCCAATTCGACATGCTCACCGTCGCCCAAGGCGTCGAATCCGCAGCCGAGGCGGCATGGCTCACCGCCCTCGGGATCGACTGCCTGCAGGGCTTCCACTTCGGCGCACCGAAACTCATCCCCGACCAGCCGGACACTTGACCCTGCGACAATCACGGTCGCGCAAGATTGTTGCTTTTGTTCCCCCCTCCGTCTAGGCCATGCTGCAAAGCGGCGAGGTCGTCCCGGCCCGCCCGCGCTGGGAGAGAGGATCAGCCATGACCAACGTCGTCATCGTTTCCGCGGCCAGAACCGCCGTCGGCAGCTTCAATGGTTCCTTCGCGAACACGCCGGCCCATGACCTCGGCGCCGCCGTGATCGAGGCCGTCGTCGCCCGCGCGGGTATCGACAAGGCCGAGGTCGAGGAGACGATCCTCGGTCAGGTCCTCACCGCCGGTCAGGGCCAGAACCCCGCCCGTCAGGCCCATATCAAGGCCGGTCTGGCCAAGGAATCCTCGGCCTGGTCGCTCAATCAGGTCTGCGGCTCGGGCCTGCGTGCCGTGGCACTCGGCGCCCAGCATGTCCAACTGGGCGATGCCAAGATCATCGTGGCGGGCGGTCAGGAAAGCATGTCCCTTTCGCCCCACGTCGCCCACCTGCGCGCAGGCACCAAGATGGGCGATATGAAATTCATCGACTGCATGATCAAGGACGGCCTCTGGGACGCCTTCAACGGCTATCACATGGGCCAGACGGCGGAAAACGTCGCCGCCCAGTGGCAGATTTCCCGCGACATGCAGGACGAATTCGCGCTCGCCTCGCAGAACAAGGCCGAAGCCGCCCAGAAAGCCGGCAAGTTCAAGGATGAGATCATCCCCTTCACCATTTCCACCCGCAAGGGGGACATCACGGTCGATTCCGACGAATACATCCGCCACGGCGCGACGCTCGACTCGATGCAGAAGCTCAAGCCCGCCTTCACCAAGGAAGGCTCTGTCACCGCAGGCAACGCGTCGGGCATCAATGACGGTGCCGCCGCCGTCCTCATCATGTCGGCCGAAGAAGCGGAACGCCGTGGCCTGACGCCGCTCGCCCGCATCGCCTCCTACGCGACCGCCGGGCTTGACCCGTCGATCATGGGCGTCGGCCCCATCCATGCCAGCCGCAAGGCGCTGCAAAAAGCGGGCTGGAAGGTCGGCGACCTCGATCTGGTAGAGGCGAACGAAGCCTTCGCCGCGCAGGCCTGCGCCGTGAACAAGGACATGGGCTGGGACCCGTCCATCGTGAACGTGAACGGCGGCGCCATCGCCATCGGCCACCCCATCGGGGCCTCGGGCGCGCGCATCCTGAACACGCTCCTGCACGAAATGGCCCGCCGCGATGCCAAGCGCGGCCTTGCCACGCTCTGCATCGGGGGCGGCATGGGCGTCGCCATGTGCCTCGAACGCTGATCTTTCTGCGGCCACAATGCCGCAGGTGCAAAAATGGGCGCGCAATAATGTTGCGCGCCCTTATTCATTTCGGTAACACCATTTCAAATATGTCTGGATTCAGGAGGAATGACGATGGCACGAGTGGCTTTGGTGACGGGTGGTTCGCGCGGGATCGGCGCCGCGATTTCGGTGGCGCTCAAGGCGGCAGGCTACAAGGTGGCCGCCAACTACGCCGGCAATGACGAGGCGGCCGCCGCCTTCACCAAGGAAACGGGCATCCCGACCTACAAATGGTCCGTCGCCGATTACGACGCCTGCGTCGCCGGCATCGCCAAGGTCGAGGCCGAGGTTGGCCCTATCGACGTCCTCGTGAACAACGCGGGCATCACCCGTGACGCCATGTTCCACAAGATGACCCCCCAGCAGTGGAAGGAAGTCATCGACACCAACCTGACGGGCCTGTTCAACATGACCCACCCGCTGTGGTCCGGCATGCGCGACCGCAAATTCGGCCGCGTCATCAACATCTCGTCGATCAACGGGCAAAAGGGTCAGGCCGGGCAGGCCAATTACTCCGCCGCCAAGTCGGGCGATCTGGGCTTCACCAAGGCGCTTGCACAGGAAGGTGCGCGCGCGGGCATCACCGTCAACGCCATCTGCCCCGGCTACATCGCGACCGAGATGGTCAAGGCCATCGACGAAAAGGTCCTGAACGAACGCATCATCCCGCAAATCCCCGTCGGCCGCCTTGGCGAACCCGAAGAGATCGCGCGCACCGTGGTCTTCCTTGCGGCGGATGAGGCGGGCTTCATCACCGGCTCCACCATCTCGGCCAATGGCGGGCAGTTCTTCGTCTGATCCGGCACGACATCACAAAGGCCCGCGCCCAGCGCGGGCCTTTTGCTTTTCCGACCAAACCGCTACAACCCGCGCAACGCAAAAATCTTCGAAGATTTTTGCAAATTCCTTCGAAGGAATTTGCGGGGAGCCATGACCAACCAACGCGCCACTGCCATCGGCTTTACCGCCGTCCTGATGTGGTCCCTCCTCGCCCTTTTCACCATCGGCTCGGCCCCCGTGCCCCCTTTTCTGCTGAACGCGCTGACTTTCGGCATTGGTGGCACGCTTGGCCTGATCTGGACGCTGCGGAACGGGCTGGACCGCCTGCGCGGCATCCCGTGGCGCGTCTATGCCTTTGGTATCATAGGGCTTTTCGGCTATCACGCGCTCTACTTCACCGCCTTCCGCATCGCGCCCGCCGCCGAAACCGGCCTCATGGCCTATCTCTGGCCGCTCTTCATCGTCCTCTTCGCCAGTTTCCTGCCCGGCGAACGGCTGCGCCCCATGGCCATCATCGGCGCGCTCGTCGCCTTTGCGGGGGCCGCCCTCATCGTCATGGGCCGGGACGCGGGCGGCAATGCCACCGCGCTTGGCCTGATCTTGGGCTTTCTCTGCGCGATCACTTGGGCGGGTTATTCCACCCTGTCCCGCCGTTTGGGCGACATCCCCACCGAAACCGTCACGATCTACTGCCTCGGCACCGCGCTTCTCTCCGCCCTCGTCCATCCGCTGGTCGAAGACACCGTCTGGCCCACCACCCCCCTCGGTTGGCTGTCCATCGTGGCGCTCGGCATCGGCCCGGTGGGCGCGGCCTTCTTCACATGGGACATCGGCATGAAAAAAGGCGACATCCAACTGCTGGGCGTCGCCTCCTACGCGGCACCACTCCTGTCCACCCTTGCACTGGTCCTTGCAGGCATAACACCTGCGTCATGGACCATCCTCGCGGCGGCCATCCTGATCACGGCAGGTGCGGCACTGGCGGCCCGCGCCAGCGCCAAGGGCTGACCCCCTTACGCCTGCTGCAGGCGCGTCATCTCTTCCTTCAATCTCAGCTTCTGCTTCTTCAACTCGGCAATCCTTAGGGCATCCGAACCGGGGCTTCGCTGCTCACGCTCGACCATTTCAGAGAGGTGCTCATGCTTGCGGCGCAGTTCCTGCAGATGCGAAGCAATCGTCATATCAGTCCTCCTGTGACTGGTTCCAATGTAACGAGTGCATCACAGCCCCTGAGTCTTGTCACGGACAATCGGGACAGCCTTACGGACGTATTCTCGACAATTCAGCGGAACGCAGCCGACAGGTCGGCCCCATCCCGCAACACGGCATTGGCCGCCGCCGTATAGTTTTCGCGGTCGCCGTCATGCGCCGCCCCCTCATGGATCACGAAAGGCGCCAGCAGCCGGAACGCCGCCCGCCCCCCCTTGCGCGCCCGCAGGATCACGCGCGGCGGCTCTCGCCCCGCGCGCGGGGCAAGCGGCAGCACCACCGCCGACCCCATCTTCGGGGCCAAAGCGGCCAAGGCTTCGGGCAGGCAGGGCGTGGCAAAGATCATCGTCAGCCACCCGCCCGGATGCAACCGCTGCCCCGCCGCCGCGACCCATTCCGCAATCGGCGTCTCCACCCGCAAGGCCTTGTCCCGCACCGCCACGGGCGATGGCGACCCGCCCGCCGCATAATAGGGCGGATTGGCGATCACATGGTCGAACCCCCGCCGCAGCGCGCGCGGCATGGCGGCCAAGTCCCCCGCCACCACCTCCATCGCCACCCCGTTGCGCGCCGCATTGCGCCGCGCAAGGTCCGCATATTCCGGCTGCACCTCCAGCCCCGCCAGCACCACCCCCGGCACCCGCGCCGCAAGGCACAGCCCCGCCGCCCCCGCCCCGCAACCCAGATCCAGCACCGCCTGCCCCGCCACCGCCGGACACGCCGCTGCCAACAGCACCGGGTCCGTCGCCGCCCGATACCCCTTCACCGGTTGCAGCAATCGCAGCCGCCCCATCAGGAACTTGTCATCCGACAACGCCTCATCCGGAAAGACGGTCATTCCAGCCCCGTCGGAATCCCGTTGTCCTTCAGCACCGCCCGCGCGACGAACAGATCGGCATCCCGCACCATCAACCGGCGCGGCAATATGCCAAGGCTTCCGTCAAGGATGCTCATGTGGACGTCCAGATCGAATACCTCTATATCCTCCCCCTCAAGCAGGGCCGAGGCAAAGGCGATGATCGTCGGGTCCGTGCTGCGCAGAAGCTCTTTCATGGGCCAAGGTTACGGGGCATTCCCCCGGAATGTCAAAAGGCGGGGGGAAGATGGGTTTGGACGAGGCAGTGCAGAAACCGCATGACCGGCTTGCCGCATGGCTGGCGCAGGACATGGAGGCGGTGAATGCCCTCATCCGCACCCGCATGGCATCCGAACACGCCCCCCGCATCCCCGAAGTCACCGCCCATCTGGTCGAAGCCGGGGGCAAGCGTCTGCGCCCGATGCTCACCCTCGCCGCCGCCCGGATGTGCGGCTATGACGGCGACCACCATGTGAAACTTGCCGCAACGGTCGAATTCATCCACACCGCCACGCTTCTGCATGACGATGTGGTCGACGAAAGCCAACGCCGCCGGGGCCGCCCCACCGCCAACCTGCTTTGGGACAACAAATCCTCTGTCCTTGTCGGCGACTACCTCTTTGCCCGCAGCTTCCAGCTTATGGTGGAAACCGACTCGCTGCGCGTCATGGACATCCTCGCCAACGCCTCCGCCGTCATTGCCGAGGGCGAGGTGCTGCAACTCACCGCAGCCCAGGACCTGCGAACGACCGAAGCCATCTATCTGCAAGTCATCCGTGGCAAGACCGCCGCCCTCTTCGCTGCCGCGACCGAAGTCGGCGGCGTCGTCGCCCGCGCGCCCGAGTCGCAGGTGCAGGCCCTGCGCGCCTATGGCGACGCGCTTGGCATCGCGTTCCAGATCGTTGACGACCTCTTGGACTACGGCGGCACCGATGCCGCCATCGGCAAGAACACCGGCGACGACTTCCGCGAACGCAAGCTGACGCTCCCCGTCATCAAGGCCGTGGCCAAGGCCGATGCCGAAGAACGCGCCTTCTGGCAGCGCACCATCGAAAAGGGCGATCAGCGCGACGGCGACCTTGCCCATGCGATAGCGCTGATGTCAAAGCACGGCGCGATGGAACAGGCCCGGCAAGAGGCGCTGATGTGGGCCGAAACCGCCCGCACGGCGCTGGACATCCTGCCCGACCACCCCCTGCGCGAAATGCTGTCCGACCTCGCCGCCTTTGTCGTGGCCCGCATCAGCTGACCCCTTGCGCGCCGCGCCACGCCTCCCCACCTCATTGCGCAACGAAAAAACACACGGGGAGTCCTCCATGATGCGCTCTGCCGCGCTGGCCGCCGTCCTGCTGTCAGCCGCTGCCTTCGCCCTGCCCGTCCCCATCGCCAAGGCCCCGCGCGGCCAACCCGTCACCCTTTCGGGCAAGGTCATGCGCATTTCCGACACCGATGCCTTCCGGCTCAAGGACGACACGGGCACCGTCACCGTCTATATCGGCCCCAACACCCTGCCGGTCGAAGTCGGCGAAGAGATCACCGTCACCGGTGCGCTGGAAGAAGGCTTCCCCCCGGAATTCGTCGCCCGCGCGCTGCGCCGCTCTGACGGCACCGAAATCGCCTTCCGTCACGACTGGGGCTGAACCAGCGGCGCATCCGCCACCCACCACGCAGGCTCTGCCGCCCGGATCGCCCGCGCCGCCGCATGCGCCGCCAAGGGATCGTCGAACAGACCAAAACACGTCGCCCCCGACCCCGACATCCGCGCCACCCGACACCCCGGCTGCGCCGACAGCGCCGCCTTCACCCGCCCGATCACGGGTTGCAGCGCCATCGCGGGCGCCTCCAGATCATTGCGCTGCATGGACAGGAACGCCGCCAACTCCGCCGCACTCCGCATCTTCGGCACCTCGCGCGGCATCGGCGCATTGTCCGCCCGCGCCAGCGCCTTGAACACCGCAGGCGTGGACACCCCCACCCCCGGATTGACCAGCACCAGCCACGCCTCCGGCAGCGCAGGCACCGCCCCCAGCCCCTCGCCAATCCCCGTCATCCGCACCGCCCGGCCCTGAAGGCACACCGGCACATCCGCCCCCAGCGCCAGCACCTCCGCCGCCCCCGGCAGCGCCCGCCCCGACAGCCGCGCCAGCAGCCGCAGCGTCGCCGCCGCATCCGCCGATCCGCCCCCGATCCCAGATGACACGGGCAGCACCTTCTCCAACCCGATGCGCGCGGCGACCCCCATCAGCCGCGCCGCCCGCAGCACCAGATTGTCCCCCTCGCCCGACAGCCCCGCCGCCATCGGCCCCGTCACCACCAGCGACGCCTCATCCGCCAGCGATGCCGAAACCCGGTCCCCCACCCCCGCGAACACCACAAGCGAGTCGAGCAGATGGTACCCATCCGCCCGCCGCCCCGTGACATGCAGCGTCAGGTTGACCTTCGCCGGCGCGAATTCAGTTTCCACCATTGGCCACTTCGGTCAGGGGCGTCGCGCCCTCTTCCGCCAGCACCGCGTCCAACCCCACCTCCAGCTTGCGCCGGATGCGATTGGCCTCCTTTTCCTCGGGGTCGAAGGACAGCGCCCTGTGCCACTGGAACCGCGCCTCCAACTTGCGCCCGACCGCCCAATAGACATCGCCCAGATGGTCCGTCACCACCGGATCGACAGGCTCCAGCAGCGATGCCCGCTCCATCGGCTCCACCGCCTCGTCGTAGCGCCCCAGCCGGAACAGCGCCCAAGCCAGCGAGTCGATGATATAGCCCGCCTCCGGCTGCGCCGCGACCGCGCGCTCGATCATCCCCAGCGCCTCATCAAGGTTCTCGCCCCGATCGACAAAGGAATACCCAAGATAGTTCAGCACCTGCGGCTGGTCCGGCTGCAACTCCAGCGCCTTGCGGAAATCGGCCTCGGCCTGCGGCCAGTTCCCGGCCCGTTCATTGGCGATCCCGCGCGAATAAAACAGCGTCCAGTGCCGCTGCTCCGCCACCGGGATCAGGTCTATCGCCGCCGTATAGACCGGAATCGCCTCGGCGAACCGCTCTTCACGGCGCAACGCATCGGCCAGCGCCGACTGCACCTCGATCATCTGACCATGGCTCTTGGTCAGCGCGGTCAGCACCTCCAGCGCCGCGTCCACCTTGCCTTCCGCGATCAGCGTATCCGCCCGCCCGATCTCGGCCACATGATAGGCCGGGTCCTCCGGCGGGATCTCGGCATAGGTCTCGCCCGCCAGCCCCGGCTGCCCCACCGCCTCCAGCAGCCCCGCCGCCATCAGCTTTGCCTCGGTATGGTCGGGCCGCAGATGGACCGTCACCCGCGCATAGATCAGCGTATAGCCATCCTCCGCCTCGCCCCGCAGGGCACTCGCCAGCGTATAGAACACCTCCGCGATCCCATCCTGCGCGTTCCGCACGATGTCAAAGGGCACAGGCTCCCCCGCCTTCAACCGCGCCCGCAGCGCGTCTATCTGCAGATCCGGCCCCCCGCCAAAGGCCTGATCCAACAGCGCCAGCGCATCCGCGTTCCGCTCCAACTGGCTCAGGACCTGTGCATGGGCGATGGCACCCCGCCGCATCAACGCAATGGTCCCCGCCTCGCGCCCGGACAGGATGGCATCCGCCCCCTCGAAATCCCCCACCGACGCAAGCGCCAGCGCCTTGTGATACAGCCCGAACGCCTCCAGACCCTGCGCCTTGGCGATGGTGTCAAAGGCACCCACCGCATCGGACATCCGCCCTTCGCCCAGCGCGGCCCATGCCAGCACCAGATCATCCATCAGCTTCCCGACAGTGCGGCCCGCCTTGATATCCGCGATCAGCCCCGCGTAATCCTCGCGCTTCGCCTGATCGGCCAGCAGCGCGATGAACCCCGTCTGGCTCCGCCCGCCCTTCTGCACCAAAAGCCGCGCCTGCTCGGCCGCCTGCTCCATCTCGCCCAGCGACAAATGCGCGATCACCGCCCCTTCCAGCGTGGCCGGATCGTTCACCCCGGTATCGATCAGCCGATCATACCACTGCGCCGCTTCACGGAAATCGTTCTCAGATGCGGCCACCCGCGCGGCAAGAAACGCCCCGGCCGACCCCTTCGGTTCTTCCTGCGCCTCTGCTGGAACGGCCAGCGCAAGCACCATCAGCGCTGCACTCAGTCGGCAAAGGGCGGTAAGGGGCATCGGCAAACTCCGCAAGGACCATCAGCAAGCTAGCCGCCCACTCGGCCACTGGCAATCAGACCCGCGCGCTTTGCCGCCCGCACCCCGCCCTTTCACGCAATTGTCAAAGGCCCGGCCCGGGCCGACGCAGCGCAAATCCCCGGCGGCCCTGTTCCATCCGCGCCGTTCCGCAACCGCGCCGCCGCAGGGCGGTCGTCACGCCACCCTTGCGCGGGCAAGGCGCGGGATCAGCGCCATCACCGTCGCGAAATCTTCTGCGAACCCGTCTGGCCCACTGTTGGACAGCGCCGCACCGCCATAGCCCCACCCGACCGCGATGACCGAAATCCCCGCCGCCTTGGCCGCCTGCACATCGACCGCGCTATCCCCCACCATCACCACCTCCGCCTCTGGCCGTCCGGCGGGCAGGCAATGCAGCAGATGCGCCGGATCGGGCTTTGCCACCCCGAACGTGTCCGGCCCCGCGACCAGCGCAAAGCCGGACAACAGGTCAAGGTCCGCAAGCAGCCCCCGCGCGCTCGCCTCCAACTTGTTGGTGCAGACCACCAACCGCCAGCCCGCCTGCCGCAACTCGCGCAACCCGTCCACCACGCCGGGATAGGGGCGGCTGCGGCGGGACAGGTTCTTCGTGTAATGCAGCAGGAACCGCTGCACCGCCTGTGCCAGTTCCTCGCCCCCCGGTGCCACGCCATGCACCGCCAGCCCCTTGCGAACCAGTTCCGCCACACCATGCCCGATCAACCCGCGCACGCGGTCCAGCCCCAGCGCGGGCAGCCCCCGCTCGAACAGCAGCGTGTCCAGCGCATCGGCAAGGTCGGGCGCACTGTCCACCAGCGTCCCGTCCAGATCGAAAATGACCGTCCCCCGCACTTCAGGCATGGATTGCCCCCTCGCGCGCGGCCAGCACCGCCTCATGCAGCGCCTCGGACAGGGTGGGATGGGGAAAGACCACATGCGCCAACTGCGCCGATGTCGCCCCCAGCGACACCGCGATGGTCAGACCGTGGATCAGTTCCGACGCCTCTGCCCCGATCACCTGCGCCCCCACGATCCGGTCGGTCGCCGCATCGAACAGGCACTTCACCAACCCGTCGGGTTCCCCCACCACCAGCGCCTTGCCATTCCCGCGCAGGCTGAACCGCCCGACCCGCAGCGCGACCCCCCGCTCTGCCGCCGCCGCCTCGGTCAACCCGACCGATGCCACCTGCGGACTGGCATAGATGCAGGCGGGCACCGGACCCGTCGCATGGACGGGCCGCCCCGCGATGGCCTCGACGCAGGCGATCCCCTCATGCTCGGCCTTATGCGCCAGCATCGGCGGCCCCGCCACGTCGCCAATGGCGTAAAGGCCGGGCACGTTCGTCCGCCCCGCCCCCTCTGTCAGCACCGCGCCATGCCTGAACACGACGCCAAGCGTCTCCAGCCCAAGGCCGGACACGTTCGGCACCACCCCCACCGCGCTGAGGAGCCGGTCGGCCATCACAGCCGTGCCGTCGGAGAGGTGGGCGGTGAGGCTGTCCCCCCCGCGGTCAAGCCGCGCGACGGAAACCCCGGTAAGGATGGCGATGCCCCGCTTTTGCAACGCCTTGGCCATAAGGCCCGAAATCTCGGCATCCTCGGCGGGCAGGATGCGGTCGGCCAGTTCCACCAGCGTGACCTGTACCCCCATCGCGGCATAGATCGACGCGAACTCCACCCCGATCGCCCCCGACCCCACGACCACCAGACGCGCCGGGATCGCCTCGGGCCGCAGCGCCTGCATATAGGTCCAGACCAGCCGCCCGTCGGGTTCCAGCCCCGGCAGCACACGCGGGCGCGCCCCGGTCGCCAGAATGACATGCGGCGCCGCATAGGACCCCGGCCCCAGCGCGCCACGCGGCGCGGGCACACCGCTGTCCGCCACCTCCAACACACCCGCCCCAGCCAGTCTCGCGCGGCCCCAGATCAGGTCCACCCCGTTCTTCTTCAGCAGGAACGCCACCCCCGCCGACAACTGACCGCTCACCTCGCCCGCCCGCGCCACCAGCCGCGCAGGGTCGATCTTCGGCGACAAGGGCAGCAGCCCGAACCGCTCTGCATGGCCCGCCTGATGCAACAGGTCCGTCCCCTTCAGCATCGCCTTGGTCGGGATGCAGCCCCAGTTCAGGCAGATCCCCCCCAGATGCGCCGCCTCTACCAGCCCGACGCGCAGCCCCAATTGCCGCGCCCGGATCGCCGCGACATAGCCCCCCGGCCCCGCGCCGACGATCAGCACGTCATGCGTCATGGCCCAGCCTCTCCAGCGCCGCCGCCACCACCGCCTCCGCCGTGATGCCGAAATGGCGATACAGCACCTCTGCCGGGGCCGACGCGCCATAGCCCGTCATGCCGACAAAGACACCCTCTGCCCCGATCACCTCGTCCCAGCCAAAGCGCAGCGCGGCCTCCACCCCGATCCGCAGACCGGACCCCAGCACCGCCGCCCGATAGGCCGCCTCCTGCGCGCGGAACAGTTCGAACGATGGCAGCGACACCACCGCCGCCCCGATCCCCCGCGCCTCCAGCGCCGCCCGCGCCGCCACCGCCAGCGACACCTCGGACCCCGTCGCCACGAGCGTCACGCGGCGCGGCCCGCACGCGGCCTCCTCCAGCACGTAGCCCCCGCGGGCAGACGCATTGCCCACCCCGCCATCGCGCCGCAGCACCGGCAGGTCCTGCCGCGACAGCACAATCGCCGTCGGCCCCTTGGCCCGGTCCAGCGCGATCTCCCACGCCTCTGCCGCCTCCACCGCGTCCGCAGGCCGCAGCGTCACCAGCCCCGGCGTCGCCCGCAGCATGGCCAGCGTCTCGACCGGCTGATGGGTCGGCCCATCCTCGCCCAGACCGATGGAATCATGGGTCAGCACATAGGTCACCGGCAGCCCCATCAGGCAGGACAGCCGCAGCGCCGGATGCAAGTAATTGGCAAAGACGAGAAAGGTTCCCGCATAGGGCCGATATCCCCCATGCAGCGCCATCCCGTTCATCACCGCCGCCATGCCATGCTCGCGCACGCCGTAATGGATATAGCGCCCCGCAAAATCCCCCGGCACCACAGGCACCGTCGCCTTGGTCAGCGTGTTCACCGACCCCGTCAAGTCGGCCGATCCGCCGATCAACTGCGGCAACCGCGCCGTCAGCACCTCCAGCGCCGCGCCGCTTGCCTTGCGGGTCGCCATCGCCTTGCCCTGCTCCGACAGCCCCACCCGATGCGCCGCCAGCGCCGCGCGCCACCCCTCTGGCAGCCGCCCGTCCAGATGGTCCAGAAACGCCCCCCGCCGGGCCGACGCCGCCAACCGCCCCTCCCAGTCCAGCCGCGCCACGACCCCGCGCGCCCCGGCCGCAGCCCAAGCTGCCCGCACCTCCTCTGGCACCTCGAAAGGCCCATGCGCCCAGCCCATCGCCTCGCGCGCCGCCGCGATCTCGCCCGCCCCCAGCGGCGAGCCGTGGCACTTCGCCGTCCCCGCCTTGCCGGGCGCTCCCTTCCCGATCACCGTCCGGCAGGCAATCATCACGGGCCGGTCCGACCCCTTCGCCGCCGCCATCGCCGCAGCGATGCTTTCCGCGTCATGCCCGTCACAGGCCAGCACGCGCCACCCCGCCGCCTCGAACCGCCCGCGCTGATCCTCGCTCGTCGCCGCCGCAGTGCCGCCATCGATGGTGATCCCGTTGTCATCCCACAGCACGACCAGCCGCGACAGCCGCAGATGCCCCGCCAGCGATATCGCCTCCTGACTGATGCCCTCCATCAGGCAGCCATCCCCCGCGATCACCCATGTCCGGTGATCCACCACATCCGCGCCAAAGCGCGCGCGGTCCATCTCTTCGGCCAGCGCCATGCCGACCGCCGTGGCGATCCCCTGCCCCAGAGGTCCGGTCGTCGTCTCGATCCCCGCGCCATGGCCGTATTCCGGGTGCCCCGCCGCAGGCGATCCCAACTGCCGGAAATCGCGCAGCACGCCGATATCCCAGCCGGGATAGCCCGTCAGATGCAGCAGCGCATACAACAGCATCGACCCATGCCCCGCCGACAGGACGAACCTGTCCCGGTCCGGCCAGTCCGGCCGCGACGCATCAAACTTCAGAAAGCGCGAAAACAGCACCGTCGCGACATCCGCCATCCCCATCGGCATCCCCGGATGCCCCGAGGCCGCCTTCTCCACCGCATCGGCGGCAAGGAAGCGGATTGCATTGGCCATTTCGGCATGGCTCGCCTGCGGCAGGTCGCGCATTCGTCGGTCCTTCCCGTATCGGAAACTGTCAGTGATGAAGGCGCGCGCCATGCGGGAGCGGCACGGCGCGCGCCCGACGCGTCAGCCCGCCGAACGGACCGTCCGCGCAATCAATGTCTGCACCAGATCAGCAGCCTCGACCTGCGGCAGGTGTCCGACGCGGTCCAGACGGTGCAGCGCGGCATGGGCGGGCACCGCCGCCTCGATCTCGCGCAGCGGGACGATGGCATCATCGCGCCCCGCGATCACCGTGCAGGGCCCGCGATAGGCCCGCAGCGCCGCCGCCACGTTGAACAGTTGCGTCGATCCCTCGAACACGCCCCGCGCCACACGGCTCTGCGCGGGCACCAGCCCCGCATCCTCGCGCGCCGCCAGCGTCGCCCGCACCAGCACAGGCGCAAGGCTTGCCGGGTCCGACACCAGCCGCCGCATCCACGCCGCCAGCGAAGCCTCCGACTGCGCCGACAGGAAGCCCGCGACGAACTCACCATCGACCGACGCGCCCAGCCCAGCGGGCGCGATCAGCGTCAGCGACCGGATGTCCAGATCCCCCCGCTCCGTCAGCGCCGCCGCAACCGCCGCACCCAGCGAATGGCCGACCAGATGCACCCCGCCATGCAGGCCGCGCAGGGTCCGACCCACGGCCTCCACCAGCCCCGCGAAATCCGCAGCCCCATGCCCCGCCGATCCGCCATGCCCCGGCAGGTCCAGCGCCATCATGGGCGACCCCAGACCGATCCGCGCGACCAGCGGCCGCCACGACGACAGGTCCGCCCCGAACCCGTGGATAAAGACGACAGGTGTCCCCTGCCCCGATTGCAGCGTCCGCAGCTCCAGCGCCCCGCCTGCGGGGGCCGAGGCCACCGCCGCCGCCACATCGCGCAGCACGACCGCGCCGCGCGGTCCGGTCCCGGCGATCCGCCCGATGGTCAGCCCGTGATCCGCCGCCATCCGCCGCGCCACGGGCGAGGCCCGATTGCCCCCCGTCGGGGCCGACGGGACCGGAACAGGCGCAGGTGTTGCGGCAACCGCCGTCTGACCGTGCGTATGCACAGTTTGCGGTACAGTTTGCGGCACGGTTTCCGGTACAGCCGTTTTGGCCGTTTCCGCCCCCGCCCCGACCGTCTCGCCCTCTGCGCCGACATGCATCAGCGGCTCCAGCACCGTCGCCACATCGCCCACCTTCCACGGCAGCGACACGACCACGCCTTCCGAAAACGCCTCCACCTCGAAGGACGCCTTCTCGCTTTCCACCACGGCGACAAGGTCGCCCTTCTTCACCCGGTCGCCCAGCTTTACATGCAGCTCGACCACCTTCGCCTCGGTCAGGTCCTGCCCGACCTGCGGCACCAGAATTGCCTCGGCCATTTGCCGTTTCCTTCCCTCAGGCTGCCTGCGACCGCGCGCTTTCCAGCGCACGGGCAACGAAATCCACCGTCCGCCGCGTCGCCGCCGCAAACTCGTTCGCAGTGGCCGCAAAGGCCGCGAAACGGCTGAACTCGGCAGGAGACATCCCATCGAAATCATAGGCTTGCCGGAAATAGGGCAATTGCCGCAGCTTCTCGATCACCTCGGCGGGCGCGTCCTCATCGATGGCCGAAGCCTCGAATTCCGGCAGCCGATCCTCGGCCTGCATCAGTTGCGCGATGTATCCCGGCGGGCAGGTATAGACGAAATCCCCCCCCGCGATCTTCGAGATATGCCAAGACGACGCTTTGCCCCCCTCGCCCTCATCCGTCACACGCATCGAACATTGCAGCATCTTCGACGGATGCCCCGCCGCCTTGCCATGCCGATAGGCCCGCTTCAGCACCGCCATCTCGCCATGCAGAATCTCTTCCGGCGTCAGCGCGATACCGCGCAACTCCGCCTGCACCTTCAGGTCCCCCACATTCCCAAGTCGCGCCGACATATGGGTGATCACCGACCGCCACCGCGACAGATCAATCCCCGCCGCCTTCGCCCGCTCCAACCCCCGGCTGACCGCATCCATGCATTCCACATATTGCGGCACGGTGAAGGACGTCGTGTTGTTGGTGGAAATCCCGCGCGCGGTCAGTTCCTCGATCACCCGGTAACCCTCGGCGCTGCCGGGGATTTTCACCATGACATTGCGCCCCAGCGCGGCCAGTTGCAGCCCCTGCGCCAGCATCAGGTCGTAATCCGTCACAAAGCGCGGATCGACCTGACCGGACAGATATCCGTAACGCCCGTTGCTGCCATCATAGACCGGCAGGATCATCAGCGCGCTCTGGCGCACGACTTCCAGATAGGTTTTCCAGTAAATGCCCTCGACATCATCGTCCGGGTTCTCGGCCGCGATGCGCCGGATTTCCTGCATCCAGAAATCCGGATCGTTCTGGATCGCCTGCAAGGACAGCGGCGGATTTGTCGTCACCCCGCCAAAGCCCATGCGCCCCTCTGCCGCGATGGTGGCCGGATCGAACAGCCGCGTCAGCTGCGCCTCCCATTCCGCCTTCTTCGCAGCCGGGGCCGAAGCCAGAACCCCCCTCTTCCAACTGTCATAGACAAGCGGAGAGCTGTCCCACCAAATCTCGCAATCCGGGTTCGTCGCAGCCAATTTTTCCAATACGTGCAAGGTCATGGCACCCCCCTCACTCTGCCGCCGCAGCCAGCGACTGGACATGCAGCACGCGCTTGACGGCGGCGATGACGTCCTCTTTCTGCGGGACCGACGCCTTCTCCAGCGTCAGATTGAAGGGCACGGGGATATCCATGCCCGCCACGATCTCGACCGGGGCATCCATTTCGTAGAAGCAGTCCTCCTGCACGATGGACGCGATGTCAGACGCCACGCCGCCCCGGCGGTTGGCCTCTTGCACGATCACGCAACGGCGCGTCTTCAGCACCGACTTGATGATCATCTCCCGATCCAGCGGCACAAGCGTGCGCGGATCGATCACCTCTACGCTGATCCCTTCGGCAGCCAGCGCCTCGGCAGCTTCCAGTGTGCGCGGGATCATGTTCGACCACGCGATCACGGTCACGTCGGACCCTTCCCGCTTGATATCGCCCACGCCAAAGGGAACGATATGCTCCCCATCCGGCACCGGACCCTTGGTCATGTAGAGGTGCTTATGCTCAAGGAACATCACCGGGTCTTCCTGACGCAGCGCGTATTTCAGCAGCCCCTTCGCATCCGCCGGGGTCGACGGCATCACCACCCGCAGACCGGGGATGTGGTAGAACAGCGCCTCCAGCGATTGCGAATGCTGCGCGGCCACGCCGCCGCCCGTGCCGCCCTGCGTCCGCATGATGAACGGCACGCGCCCATCCCCGCCCGTCATCAGACGGAACTTGGCAGCTTGGTTCACGATCATGTCCATGCCCAGCATGGCGAAATCCACATAAAGGATTTCCACGATGGGCCGCGCCCCGGCAATCGCCGCGCCCACGCCCACACCGATCATCCCGGCCTCGGCGATGGGCGTATCCCGCACCCGCTTCGGCCCGTATTTCGCCAGCAGCCCCTCGGTCACCTTATAGGACCCGCCGCGTTCGGCGATGCCTTCCCCGATGATGAACACCGTCGGATTGGCGGCCATTTCCTCGTCGATCGCTTCGCGCAGCGCCTCGCGGTACATCAATTCGCGTGTTGCCATGATACGTCCTCCCTCTCCCCTGCGCCTCAGTAGCCGACCGCGAATTCGCGGAAGGACTCGGGCGTCACCTCGGGGCTGTTCTTCGAGAATTCGACCGCATCGGCGAATTCAGCGGCGATTTCGGCTTCGATGGCGGCGATCTCCTCGTCGCTCACCCCAGCCATTTCCTGCAGCGCGGCGCGCGCACGGTCGACCGGATCGCGGGCCTTGTAATAGGCCAACTCATCCTCGGGCATGTATTTGCCGGGGTCGTTCACATGGTGGCCCATGTGGCGATAGGTCTTGGCCTCGATCAGCACCGGCCCCTTGCCCGCCCGGCAGGTGGCGACCGCCTGCTCCATCACCGCATGCACGGCGATGGGGTCGTTTCCATCGACCTGATGGCTTTCCACCCCGATGGCCAGACCGCGCTTGTACAGGTCGGTATCACGGGTCGATTCCTCGATCCGGGTCGACACGGCGTATTGGTTGTTCTCGACCACCAGAATGTAATTCAGGTTCCAGATCGCCGCGAGGTTCAGGCTTTCAAGGAACGTCCCGTTGTTCGACGCCCCATCGGTCGAAAAGGTGACGGTGACCGCATCCGATCCCTTCACCTGATTTGCCAGCGCCGCCCCCACGCCCAGCGGCGTGCCCGCGCCCACGATCCCGTTGGCACCAAGATTGCCCTTCGAGATATCGGCAATGTGCATCGACCCGCCGTAACCCTTGCAATAGCCCGTCTCCTTTTGCAGAAGCTCGGCCACCATCTTCTTCACATCCGCGCCCCAGGCGATGCAGTGCCCGTGGCCGCGATGGGTAGAGGCGATGTAATCCCCCTCTTTCAGCGCGGCGCAGACGCCCGTCGCGATGCCTTCTTGCCCCAAATAGGGGTGGAAATACCCCCGGATCAGCCCCTGACGGTACAGCTTGATCCCTTCGGTTTCGAAAACGCGGATCTTGTAAGCTGTGCGGAAAAGTTTTTCCAAAAATTCGCGCGACGGCGCGTTCTGCAACGCAGCAGCAGTACCCATCTCTCCTCCCAGTCGCCGATAGATTCGGCGTAGACGGTTCATTGACTGGGATTTTTCTAGGCTTGACCGGTTGCGTTGTCGAGAAAATTTTTTGCAAAACAACGCAAATTGAGGGGTAAATCTTGAAATCTTCTTTCATGATATGTCGGGCCAAACATAAAATTCATTTCTAAACAGCATCTTACAGGAAACACACCGCCCCAAGGCCGCCAGACCGGGCTGGAAAAATTGTGAAAACTTCTTCACGAAGCCCGATGCGCTGCCTATCTTCTGTCACACAGAGGAGAAGCAGATGCCCGACACGCTTATGCCGCAGCCCGGCGGCGATCTCGTCCAACGGATACAGGAACGTTACACCTCGCTTCGGAAATCCGAACGCATCGTGGCCGACTACCTGCGGGACCATGCCGGAACGCGGCTCAGCCTGTCGATCACCGAACTCGCCCAGACGCTGGGCCTGTCCGAAGCCACCATCAGCCGCGTCAGCCGCGCCTTGGGCTATTCGGGCTTCCCCGACCTGAAACTGTCACTCGCCGAAGGGGCCGTCACCCGGTCCTCCTTCGCCAATATCCCGGCCGAGATCGACCAGACCGACACGCTGATCGCCACCTCGGCAAAGCTTGCGAACCTGCTCTCCACCTCCATTCAGGGCACGCAGCGGATGCTCGATTCCGAACGCATCGATGCCTGCATCCGCGCCATCCGTGGCGC
>JBDKFE010000140.1:0-4834 GCA_039798885.1 Pseudomonadota bacterium
CGCGGCAGCGGTAATCATCAGGAGGTTCTTTTTGATGGTCATGACATTCGTCCTTTTTTTCTCGTTTCATGAAGCGGACCGTCTCCCCCAAGTCCGCCTGCTGCAAAGTTGCCTGCCGTGATTCCCGGCGACATGACCACCGTCACCCATACGTTCGGACAGGGGAATTGAACGACGGTTTAGTGCGCTAAACAGTTCGGACGCCTCGCCGCAGTAAACCCAAGTTTAGGCGCAGCGCACAGCAATCAAAGGCACCTCTACACCCCGCCGCCCCTTGCCATTTCGCACCAATCCAGAACAAAGGCCCCCGGAACATGCGTCCAGGGGCCCTTTTGGGAAACAATCTGAGTACGTAATTTACGTAAATTACGTAATTTGCCTCACACCTTCATGTCAAAGCCAAGGTGCTTGGCCACCGTGAAGATGTCCTTGTCGCCCCGCCCACACATGTTCATCACGATGATATGGTCGCGCGGCAGCGTCGGCGCGATCTTCATCACATGGGCCAAAGCATGGCTCGGCTCCAGCGCCGGGATGATTCCTTCCAGCTTGCAGCTCAGCTGGAACGCCTCCAGCGCCTCTTTGTCCGTGATGCTCACATATTTCGCGCGGCCCACGTCATGCAGCCACGCATGTTCCGGCCCGATTCCCGGATAGTCCAGCCCCGCACTGATCGAAAAGCCTTCAAGGATCTGCCCGTCCCGGTCCTGCAACAGATAGGTCCGGTTGCCATGCAGCACCCCCGGACGCCCGCCCGTCAGACTGGCGCAATGTTCCATCCGCTCATCCACACCCTTGCCGCCCGCTTCGACGCCGATGATGTTCACCGACGGATCGTCAAGGAACGGATAGAACAGCCCCATCGCATTCGACCCGCCGCCAATGGCCGCGATGATCGTGTCGGGCAACCGCCCCTCGCCTTCGGCTTCCGCCAACTGCCAGCGCACCTCCTTGCCGATGATCGACTGAAAGTCGCGCACCATCGCCGGATAGGGATGCGGTCCCGCCACTGTGCCGATGCAGTAAAAGGTGTCGCGCACATTGGTCACCCAATCGCGCAGCGCATCGTTCATCGCATCCTTCAGCGTGCCCCGTCCGCTCGTGACGGGAATCACCTCCGCCCCCAGCAGCTTCATGCGGAACACATTGGGCGCCTGCCGCTCCACGTCATGCGCGCCCATATAGACCACGCATTTCAACCCGAACTTCGCACAGACCGTGGCCGTCGCCACCCCGTGCTGCCCCGCGCCGGTTTCCGCGATGATCCGCGTCTTGCCCATCCGGCGGGCAAGGATGATCTGCCCCAGCACGTTGTTGATCTTATGCGCGCCCGTATGGTTCAGCTCGTCGCGCTTCATATAGATCTTGGCGCCGCCCAGATGATCCGTCATCCGCTCCGCGAAATACAAAGGCGACGGACGCCCCACGTAATGCTTCCAAAGATCGTCCATCTCGGCCCAGAAGGTCGGGTCCGTCTTGGCGAACTCATACCGCTCTTCCAGCTCTAGGATCAGCGGCATCAGCGTCTCGGACACGAAACGCCCGCCAAAAATGCCGAACCGACCCGCCTCGTCCGGCCCGGTCATGAAGCTGTTGATCCCGTCCTCGGCCATCGCCCGCACTCCCCTTATCTGTCAGCCCCGATGTAGCGCCCTTGGCCTTCCGGGGAAAGGGGGACCCGTCACCCCACCCCGCCGCCAAACCACCCCACCTGCCCTCATTTTCCGTCCCCAAATATCCTCAGGGGGTGAATTGGCCGCCCCCGCGGCCAAGAGGGGGCAGAATGCCCCCCACCGCCGAGCCTGCGCGCGGCCCCCGCGCGCAGGCGAGAGGAAGGCCGCGCACAGGGCGCCCGCGCGCCCTGCGCTCCGTTCAACCCGCCGCCCGCACGAAATCCGCGATCTTCGCCGCGTCCTTGACGCCCGGCGCGCTTTCCACGCCCGACGCCACATCCACCTGCCGCGCCCCCGTCAGACGGATCGCCTCGGCCACATTCCCGGCAGTCAGGCCACCCGCCAGCATCCAAGGCTTCAGCCACTTCCGCCCCACCAGCAGCCGCCAGTCGAAGGCCAAGCCGTTCCCCCCCGGCAGAACCGCATCCTTCGGCGGCTTGGCGTCGATCAGCAACTGATCCGCCACCAGCGAAAACTCCGTCAGCGCCGCCAGATCCGCCTCGCCCGCCACGCCGATCACCTTCATCACCGGCAGGCCATAGCGCGCCTTCACCTCGGCCACCCGGGCGGGGCTTTCATGCCCATGCAATTGCAGCATGTCCAACGGCACCGCCCCCACGATGGCATCCAGCGCCGCATCCTCGGCGTCGACGACCAGCGCCACCTTGCACAGCCCCTCTGGCGCGCCAAGGGCCAGCGCCCGCGCCTCCTCCACCGTGACATAACGCGGCGACTTGGGGAAAAAGTTGAACCCGGCATAGGCCGCCCCCGCCGCCGCCACGGCGGCAACATCACCTGCGGTCCGCAGACCGCAGATCTTCACCCGGACATCGCCCATGGGATCACCCGGCCTTCCGTGGCTTTTCGATCAAGGCCAGCACGTCATCGCCCGGCAGACCCGCCGAATCCTTCATCACCGCAAGCTCCCGCTCCAGCCGCGCCACCTCGCGCTTCTTCTCGCTCGCCACCTTGCGGTGCTTGTGCTCGCGCAACCATTCCCAAGTGAAGCCGATCATGACCCCCGCCACCACGCCCCCGAACAGGACAAGGAACAGCGGCATCTCCATCTGCCAATTCACCCCGAACAGCGCCCCCACATCCTCGGGCAGCAACCGCACGGGCACCACCGCCCGGTTGGCCAGCGCCACCGTCAACAGCAGCACCGTCAGCACGGCAATCAGGACATAGCGCAAGATACGCAGCATGGCGGGCAGCCCCCCGAAGGTCAGACCCCAACTATCGCGCCGCCCGCAGGCAGGCGCAAGCGGTTAGGGACAAGCTCCCGCTGTTCAGCCCCAGCCGTTCAGCCCCAGCCCGTTCAGCCCTTGCCGTTCAGCCGGTCGCGCAGCAGCTTGCCGGTCTTGAAGAAGGGCACCTTCTTGTCATCGACTTTCACCGCCTCGCCCGTGCGCGGGTTCCGCCCCACACGCGCGTCGCGCGCCTTCACCGAAAACGCGCCAAAGCCGCGAAGCTCCACCCGGTCGCCCTTCGCCAAGGCTTCGATGATCTCTTCGAAGACCGTGTTGACGATGCGCTCCACATGCCGCTGCGTGAGGTGCGGGTTTTCATCCGCGATCTTCTGGATCAGTTCCGAACGGATCATCCAAGTCCCCCCCTGTGGTCGCCGTTGGCCGTTCCGACCGGTCGCCACGTCGTTGTTTGCCTTGGACTATAGGCAAAAAAAGTCACCGCACAACGAAAACGGTTGCAGACGGGCCTTTGCTCCCGTTCCTGCGGCACGGACGCAACCGTAATTCGCCCTCCGGTGGCAGGAACACCCCCTGAACGGCCCGCCCGCAAAGGAAAAGGCCCCGCCAAAGCGGGGCCTTTCCTGTCATGACAGCCGAAAGTCAGGCTCAGTTGCCGCCCTTCAGCGCCGCGCCAAGGATATCCCCCAGCGACGCGCCCGAATCGGACGAACCGTACTGTTCCACGGCTTCCTTCTCTTCCGCGATCTCGCGCGCCTTGATCGACAGGCCCAGACGGCGGGTCTTCGGGTCGATGTTGGTCACGCGCACATCCACGTGGTCGCCCACCTGGAACCGCTCCGGACGCTGGTCCGCACGGTCGCGCGACAGGTCGGACCGGCGGATGAACGACTTGGCGCCGTTGTATTCCACCTCGACCCCGCCTTCCTCGATCGCCGTCACGGTGACGGTGATGACCGAGCCGCGCTTCACGCCGTCAACGGCATCCGTGAACGAGTCGTCGCCCAGCGCCTTGATCGACAGCGAGATACGCTCCTTCTCCACATCCACCTCGGTGACGGCGGCCTTGACCGTGTCGCCCTTGCGGTAGTTCTGGATGGCATCCTCGCCGCGCTGATCCCACGACAGGTCCGACAGGTGCACCATGCCGTCGATGTCGTTGTCGAGTCCGACGAACAGACCGAATTCGGTGATGTTCTTGACTTCGCCCTCGATGGTCGACCCGACCGGATGGGTTTCGGCAAACACTTCCCACGGGTTGCGCTGCGTCTGCTTCAGGCCCAGCGACACGCGACGCTTGGCGCTGTCGATCTCCAGCACCATGACATCCACTTCCTGCGAGGTAGAGACGATCTTGCCGGGATGCACGTTCTTCTTGGTCCAAGACATTTCCGAAACGTGGACCAGACCTTCCACACCGGCTTCCAGCTCCACGAAGGCGCCGTAATCGGTGATGTTGGTCACGCGGCCCTTGTGCACGCTGCTCAGCGGATAGGCCTTTTCAACTGCATCCCACGGATCGGCCTGCAGCTGCTTCATGCCCAGGCTGATACGGTGGGTTTCCTTGTTGATCTTGATGACCTGCACCTTGATCGTCTCGCCGATGGCAAGGATTTCCGACGGGTGGTTCACACGGCGCCAGGCCATGTCGGTCACGTGCAACAGGCCGTCCACGCCGCCGAGGTCGACGAAGGCACCGTATTCGGTGATGTTCTTCACGACGCCGTCGATGGTCTGGCCTTCGGTCAGGTTGCCGATGACTTCGGCACGCTGCTCGGCACGCGATTCTTCAAGGATCGCACGGCGCGAGACAACGATGTTGCCACGACGACGGTCCATTTTCAGAATCTGGAAGGGCTGCTTCATGCCCATCAGCGGACCGGCATCGCGCACGGGGCGCACATCGACCTGGCTGCCGGGAAGGAAGGCCACTGCGCCGCCCAGATCCACGGT
>JBDKFE010000141.1:0-11903 GCA_039798885.1 Pseudomonadota bacterium
CTAACGGATGGCACCTCTATCGACTGGACGTCGACCGATGGCCGTTGCCAATGGCCTTTGCTATCTGCCTTCACAGGGTCACGATCCAGACGCCGGATGGCACATATTCTGCCAGAAACTAGGGTTTCCAGCCCGTTCTTGGTTGCCGCCAAAGGGATGCGAACCCGCTTCCGCATCCCCAATACCACCCCTTCATCAGCCCGCAAACAGCCTGCGCCACCCCGCAGAGCAGCAATGCGGGACCGTTCAAGAGGGTCGCGCGCGTCAGCGGGCGATGCGTCGGAACCTTGCTCCGAACCGGGGCATGGGCAGACGCGCCACCGCTTGCCCCCACCCAAGCGGATCACGCCAGAACCCGCCGCTACAGGCTGACAGGACGTTTGCCGATCATGGACAGGATCGCCGCCTCGGCGATTTCCGAAGCGCGCAGACCGTCAACGGCATCGGGCGTAACGGACTTTCCGCACGCAACGGCGTCAGCGAAATTCAAGATCTCGGTCCGATACGCCTCGGCATAGCGCTGGAAGTAGCTGTGATAGGGTTTGTCACCCAGCACACCCTGAGCGGTGGAAAGCACCACCTGCGATCCCGCCATATTGCCGACGGCCACCTGTCCCAGCGTCCCCAGAACCTCTAGCCGCTGGTCATAGCCAAAGGCCGCCCGAAGGGAATTCAGCACCGTGACATGCGTGCCGCGCGACATGCGGATGGTGGTCGTCGTCGTGTCGATCTGGCCCACAGTCAGATAATCCGGATTGATCAGGGCATCGGCCATCACATAGACCTCTGCCACCTCATCCTCCAGCAGCCAGCGGATCAGGTCATAGTCGTGGACCGCCGTTTCCTTAAGCAGGCCGGAAGAATGGATGAACCCTTCGACCGGCGGCGCCTCTGCATCGCGCGACACGATCAGGACCTGCTCGGGCGTGCCGATCCTGCCTGCGCCAATAGCCTGTTTCAGGGCAATGAACTGCGGGTCAAAGCGGCGGTTGAAACCCATCTGCACAAACCCCTCGCGCCCATTCAAGGCAGCAAGGCAGGCACGGGCGCGGTCGATGTCGTGGTCGATGGGCTTTTCGCAGAAGATATGGGCCTTTGTCCGCGCGGCACGCTCCAGATAGTCGGCATGGGTGCGCGGGGGGCTTGCGATGATGTAGGCGGCGATGTCGGGATCACCAAAGGCCGTGTCGATATCCACCACCTGCGCGCCCGTGGCCGCCGCCAGCGCCGCCGCACGGTCGGCCGATGGATCGACAATATAGGCAAGTTGCATGCGCGGGTCGGCGCGCAGGTTCATGGCATGTGTGGTGGCCATCTCACCCGCACCAAAAAGGCAGACGCGGAATTGGGTCATGGGGTGTCTCCTGCGGCGGTGCGGTCGGCGTAAAGGGTTGCATCGGGGCAACTGGCCCAGACGGTGGCCGGCCAGTCCGGATCATAGGCCGTGGCGGATGCCAAATGCCGAAAGGCATTCCGCTTGTCCGCCCCCCAGACCAACATGGCCGAGGCGCGCGCTTGGGCAATCGTGGCGATGCCTACGGTGACGCCATGGGTCGGCACCTGTTCGA
The DNA here is from genome assembly GCA_039798885.1 of Pseudomonadota bacterium. GTDB lineage: Bacteria > Pseudomonadota > Alphaproteobacteria > Rhodobacterales > Rhodobacteraceae > Paragemmobacter. The sequence goes on from JBDKFE010000141.1 coordinate 1,569, forward strand.
TGCCCGCGAAATCAGGAAATGTCGCCAGATTGTCGCGGCGGGTCTGATCGGCCAGCGGCACGATACGCGTTCGACTGTCCCGGCCGGAACCCGGCGGGTTAAAGGCGACATGGCCATCGCCTGCCCCGCTTGCCAGCAGGAAAAGATCAATGCCGCCCGCTGCCAAGATCCGCCCGTCATAGGCAGCGGGATCGGCCGGATCGGGGAACCAGACATTGCTGTCGGGAATGCGGTTGCTCGGGCCAAGACCCGCGTTCAGGATCGACACAATCTCGTCCCTTGCGAAGCGACGGCAGGAATAGTGGGCTTCGATGGGGACATGTTCAAAATCGGGCGTCAGGTAATCGTCCATCATCACGATAACAAGGCGGCCAAGATCCATGGCGCGTGCGCCCGCAAGGCGGGCAAAGGCGGCATAGACGGGACGGGGGCTGCGGCCACCGGGACAGCCCAGAAGGAACGGGCCGGGACGCGCTGCCAGACGGGCGGCGATGTCCTGCGCCACCGCATCCCCCAGCGCATCAGGCGCGCCAAGGATCAGGACACGTCGGCTCATGACAGCGCAGCCTTCAGGAAGGCGAGGTTTCGACGCGCCAAAGCTTCGGGCGTTTCGATGGAGTTAAGGGGGGGGTCCTGTTCCACGATGACAGCGCCGTCATAGCGGCGGTCCACCAGAAACCGCACCACCGCACCGATATCGATCGCGCCATCCGGCAGGGCGCACATCACACCCTGATCAAAGGACGCGTTGACGCCGACAGCGCCCGCAAGAACACGGGCTCGGACAACGGGATCGACATTCTTCAGATGGACCATGCCGATCCGGTCCCAGACCTTGTCCATATAGGCCAAGACGTCCTGATCCCAAAAGGCGTGGTGCCCGGTGTCAAAGCACAGGCTTACCTCGGTCTCCCCCAGCATCCGGTCAATCTGCGCTTCACGTTCAAGACAGGTGCCGACATGCGGATGGACATGAAGCGTTATGCCATAGTCGTCGCGCATCACCACACGGGCCTGCCGGATCAGGGTCATCGCGGTCCGCCAGCCGGTTTCGTCCACCACGCCTTGTGTCGCGACAGGGTAGAATTCGCTTTCATCCATCAAGATCAGATCGCGCGACCCAAGTGCCGACAAAAGACGTCCAAGGCGGTGAAGGGTTGCGGTCAAAGAGGGTGCACTGGCGGGGTCGGCAAGGGTATGGACATGGGCGGCACCGGCAAGGGTCAGGTTGCGGGCGGCAAGCGCCTCGGCAATCCAGACCGGATCCTCACCCAGAAAGCCCAGCGGACCAAGCTCGGTTATCGGGTAGCCCGCGCGGGATACGGCATCCAGATAGGCCTCGGCCGTGATGCTGTTGCCCTCCGGGTAGAAGACGCCCCACGAACAGGGCGCGTTTCCGATTTTCAACGCGCGTCTCCCTTTCCCGGCGTGTGCACGGATCAGGCTAGCATGCGCCTCGGGCCGTGCAATTGTGCCCAAAGTCACGTTGCTTTCGCTGCTGTGCATGGGACAGAGTGCAGGCGGGGGGGGGAATGATGGGCCAGCGCGAAAGTCAATCCGAACTGGAATACGCGGCGCGGGCGGTGGACCGTCTGGGCACAAGCGGTTTTTACGACGCGTTGCTGGATCTTCTGGGCACCGCCGCATCGCATGATCTGGCCGCACTCGTTCGCTATTCCCGCGCGTCTCCGCCCGATCTGATCATCCCGCGGATCGAACCGACCGAAGCGATCATGGCCTATTACAGCCACTACTATGCCTTCGACCCCTTCTATGCCCATTGGAAGAACGGTGGCGAAACCGGCGTCTACCGCTTGCGGGCGATCGAGTCGGGGATAGGACGTTCGGCCTATGCGCGCGAATTCCTGACGGCGATGCACATCCATGACGAAATCGCGGTCTTCCTGCCGCCGATCGGGGATGCCTCGCCCACCCTGATCCTTGACCGTGCGAAGGGCACCTTCCTGGCCGCCGAGGTGGCGCGTATCCGGCGGCTTTTTCCTCTGCTCGCGGCGCTTCATCGGCGCCATCTCGGCACCATCGTGACAGCGGGCATCGACCCCGGCAATTCGCCCATCGGACCCGAGCGGCCGCTGCGCTTTGTTGACCAGCACGGACACCAGATCTTTTCGACCGCAGCTTGGGCCGAACAGTCAAGGGATGCCGAAGTCGCCCAAGCCCTGCAGGTCGTCACCGCCCGCGGTCCCTGCACCGTGCATCTGAAGGGCCATATGGCCCTGCGCCGGACCCAGTTGCCACCCGACTTCGGCCCCGCGCCCGGCGGCTATTGCGACGAAATCTCGCCCGACCGGCAGGCTGGCGCGGCTGCGCCCACAACCGACGACCTGCCCGCCCAAATCGCCGCCCCACTGAGCGAGCGGGAACGAGAGGTGGTTTTGCTGACCCTGCAGGGCCATCCAGTAATCGAAATCGCCCGCCGGATGGGCCTGTCGCGCGGCACGGTGAAGAACTACCGCGTCGCCATCTATCGCAAGCTCGACATCACCACCGAACGCGAATTGTTCGGAGAGTTCATGGCCGCGCAACGCAGAGCCTGAGACGGGGCATGACCAAAGGCACTATTTGCGAAAACGGCCACCCGCCGCATCATCCCCCGTGACCCGATGAAGAACGGGCCGCATGGGAGGTCGTTATGGGCAAGACGGTGCGGGTTGGCGTAATCGGTCTGGGATCGGTGTCCGAAAAATATGTCCCGCATGTGCGCAGGCTGGCCCTTGAAGGCACCCCGTGCGAAATCGTCATCGCCTGCGATATGCGACCGGGCAAGGCGGAACGGGCACGCGACTGGGGCATTCCCGCATTCACCACGGATTACCAACAGGTGCTGTCGCGGCCCGATGTCGATGTGGTGCTGATCCTGACCTCGATGCAAAGCCACGGGCAACTGACCCGGGATGCGCTGAACGCGGGCAAGCATGTTCTGGTGGAAAAGCCCGTATCGATGGATTTGGCCGAGGCAGCCGAACTTGTGGCACTTTCCAAGCAGTCGAAGGGCCATCTGGTCTGCGCCCCGCATGTAACCCTGTCGCGCACGTATCAGGACATGTGGCGTCACATCCATCAGGGCGATATCGGCAGGCCGCTGACGGCGCGGGGCTTCTATGGCTGGGCCGGTCCGGACTGGGACCCGTTCTTCTACGAACCGGGCGGCGGGCCGATGTATGACCTTGGCGTCTACAACGTAACCACGCTGACGGGACTTCTGGGCCCATGCAAGCGCGTCATGGCGATGACGGGCATCGCAATCCCCGAAAGGATCGTGAACAACAAGAAGATCACCGTTCAGACCGACGACAATTTCCAGCTTCTGATGGATTTCGGCAACCAGTGCTTTGCCGTGGTCACGACCGGTTTCACCATCCAACAATACGACGTGCCTGGGATCGAAATCTACGGCACCGAAGGCTCGATCACCATGAAGGCCGAAGACTGGGACCCGCGGGGCTATCGTCTCTGGCGCAACAAGGACGGCTTTTGGCAGGATCACGACCAGCGCAACCGCTGGCCCTGGACGGATGGGGTGCGCGATCTGATCCAAGCGGTCCACACAGGCCGCGACCCGGTCAACGCGCCTGACCATGCCTACCATGTGCTTGAGATCATGGTGAAATCCATGGAAAGCGGGCGGACCGGACAGGCGCTGCCGATCGTCAGCAGCTTTACACCGCCGCGGTTCGATCAAGTGACTGAACGCGTCGCCCCCCATCTTGACCACGCGCCGGAGTGATCCATGGCCTACAAATCCTCGCCCCGTCCTGTGTTCGATGGACCGACGCCCATCCCCTATTCCAAGGTGACAAGGCACCTGTGGGGCGATGATGCGGCAGGGCGGATCGATGACTGGATCTATGTCTCGACCGACAAGATCCACCAACTGGTCTTCGGGATGCCCCCGGGTCAGGGATTTCGCCATTCCGAAAGCTTCCGCACGGTCTTTGGCGCCGACGAGGTTCTGACGGTGCTGATGGGCACCATGGTGATCGCCAACCCCGAAACCGGGGAAGTCCATGTGGTGAAGACAGGCGAATCCGCCTTCTTTCAAAAGGATACATGGCATCACGCCTTTGCTTGGGGAACCGAGGAATGTCGGGTGCTGGAATTCTTCGCCCCACCGCCTTCGACTGGGTCATCGGGGAAATATGCCGCGACCCGGCCCTATGTGGCCGATTTCAGATACGAGCGCAGCGAATTGATCGGCCATTGGCCCGCAGCCCGCGAAACGGCCGAGGCGCAGGCAAAAATCACGGTGATCCGTGAAACGGATTGGCTCTGGTCGATGGACCGCGGCGACCCCCGGGTGCTGACGGCCATAACGGCTTCGACCGACCAGTTGACGGCGGGAACCTGCCGGATCGCGCCCGGCGGTCGCAGTGACGAACGGGTGCATGGCGGGGCCATGGGCATCTATGTCACCAAGGGGCGGGTCAACATCCTGATCGAGGATCCCGAGACCTCTCCCGTCTGGTTCGAATTGCATCCCCAAGACGGGTTCTATGTGCCCCCGGATGTCCGCTACCGCGCCTTCAATATGGGGGGTGAAACGGCGGAATACCTGTTCGGCGTGGCACCGCACTATCACGCGGGGGGGACATGAACACCGCCCCACACCCCGTCGCGCAGCCCAACGCACAAAGGGCCCCGCGCCGATTTGCCTTGGGTATCGATGTGGGCGGCACCAAGGTGGCGGGGGGGATTGTCGACCTTCAAACGGGTCGCATCCACGCACGACGCCAGTTGCCGACCGAATTTGAACGCGGCGGGGCGGCGATCCTTGCCGATACGCTGACCTTGGCGCGCGAATTGAAAGATGAAGCACGCCGTCTGGGGTTGGACGTAGAGGCACTGGGCGTCGGCGTGGCCGAATTGGTGGATGGGCAGGGTCGCGTGTTTTCCGACCACCGGATCCGCTGGACGGGACTGGACGCGGGCGGACAGCTTTCCGCAGTCCTGCCAACGATCATTTCATCGGACGTCCGCGCGGCAGCCTTGGCAGAAGCGCGGCTCGGCGCCGGACAGGGTGTCGGTGATTTCTATTTCGTCACCATCGGCACGGGCGTGGCCGGGGTGCTGGTGCTGGACGGTGTGCCCTATGCCGGGTCGCGCGGCGCGGCTCTGGTCATCGCCAATTCGATGGAACGCCACCGCTGCACCGCCTGCGGGCATGAACATCGCGGGATGATCGAAGATGTTGCCTCTGGACCAGCCCTGGCGGCAGCCTTCGGTGCAAAGACCGCAGAAGAGGTGCTGGCCGCCGCCCTTGCGGGTGACAGACGGGCGTTGGCGGTGATCGACCACGCGACGACACAGTTGGGACGGGTTCTGGCCCTTTTGGCCGACAGTCTGGACCCCGGGATCATGGTGATCGGCGGCGGGCTTGGCTGTGCAGAGGGGCCCTATTTCGATGCCCTCAGCGCGCATGTGCGCAACGGGCTTTGGGACGGGGTGCCAAATCCGATGAAGATAACGCAGGCCGTCATGGGGCCGGATGCCGGACTGATCGGCGCGGCGCTTGCGGCAGAGTTCCGACAACAAGCGGCCAAAGAGCCGCAACACTGCAACTGATACCAGGGAGAGAAGACATGTCAAAAACGACCTTCGCTGCGCCTCGACGGATCAGTCGGCGCGGCTTCTTGGCGGGAAGCGCGGCACTTGGCACCGCAATGACCCTGCCCGCAGGCGCATTCGCACAACAAGAGGGCCAGCTTCTTCTGTGGCTACCCGGCGGATCCGACCTGTTCTGCAAGATCCACACCGGTCTGCTCGAAGGCTTCAGCACCGGCGCGGGCCTCGGCACCGCCACCACGGTCTGTGGTCTGGGTCAGGACACTGAATTCACGCAGGCCCTGATCGGCGCGATCACAGCAGGCAACCCGCCCGATATCTCCATGCTCTGGGACAGCCCGGTTTCCCTTGGGGCGCAGGGGGCCTTCATGCCGCTCGACGACATGATGAAGGACTCGAAGATACCGATCGACACGTGGCCCGCAGGTCTTTTGTCCTCGTGCCAGTTCAAGGGGGTGACCTACGGCCTGCCCGTCACGGCAGGGGTCTATTCCATGTGGTACAACCAAGAGATGTTCGAGGCGAAGGGACTCCCGTCCGACCGCGCCTCCTTCCCCAAGACCTGGGTGGAAATGCGAAAGCTGTCGAAGGAATTCACTGTCTGGGACGGGGACAAGCTGGTTTCGGCCGGCTTCATGCCGAACCGCGTGCCCGAGACGATGGCAATCTGGTCGGCACTGAACGGCGGGATGATGTTCGACGAGGCCAATCTGAAGTACCAGATCGACAGCGAACAGAACGTCGAGATGATGAACTTCTTCCTCGAATGGCTGGATGAGGAATACAAGGGCGACTTCAATCTGGTCGACCGTTCGGGCAACTTCCTCGACGGGTATCCCAACCCGACGACAGGCATGGGTCCGGCCTTCCGCGAAGGTCGACAGGCAGGGATGCAGTCGGGCAGCTGGCTTCTGGGTGACATCTTCGCCGATCCGGTGCCAAGCTTCGAACGCTGGAACCTTGCCGCCAATCCCGTCGGCCCTTCGGGCAGCGCGTCGTTTTCGGGCACATGGCCCAACTGGTTCGTCATTCCCGTCGGATCGAAGAACCCGCAGGCGGCCTTTGACTACCTTAGCTATCTGGCCATCGAAGGCTCGGTCGAATGGTACCAGCAGATCCCCGACGTGCCCACGAACAGCCAGGTGCAGCGCAAGGCACCCGCAGGTCTGGTCGAAAAGCGCGGCCAAGAGGTGGCCGATGACATCACGGCCTTCCTTGGCGAACAGGCCGCGGTTGTGACGCCGATGTGGAATTCGCCGGTGCAAAGCTTCTACACCGACCAGATCGCGCGGGCGGTGGAAAAGATCTACACCAAGGCATCGCCGGTCAAGGACGCGCTGGGCGAAGCGCAAGCCGCCACCCAGGCCGAACTGGAGCGGGTATTGGCAGGCTGATGCCGGGCAAATCACCATCGGTCGGGGCGGCACCGCCGCCCCGGCGCAACCGCAAGGCCAGGCGCGGCGAAGCCCGTGCCGGGCTCTTGTTCGCGCTGCCTTGGATTGTGGGAATGACCCTGTTCGTGGCCATTCCACTGGTCCTGACCTTCTACATAGCCCAGACCAAGTTCCAGATCGTCGGCGCGCCGAAATGGGTGGGCTTGCAGAATTACGAAGCCTTGTGGACCGATCCCGCCTTCTGGAAATCAGCCCAGAACACGCTGCTTTTTGCCGTGATCTCGGTGCCGCTGAAATTGGTCATCGCCTTGGGGCTGGCGCTTCTGCTGAACCGCGCCACCGCCCTTTCGGGCTTTTACCGCACTGTCTTTTATTTGCCTTTCCTGATGCCTGCCGTCGCCGGATCGGTGGTCTTCATGCTGCTTCTGACCCCCAATGCAGGGCCCGTGAACATCGCGCTCGAAGCGATGGGGCTCAATCCGCCCGACTGGCTTTTGGATCCGAAGGCCGCGCTCTGGACGCTGATCCTGCTTAGCCTCTGGCCCTTGGGGGTGGAGACGCTGGTGTTTCTGGGCGGCTTGCAGAACATCCCCAAGGACGTGTCGGAAGCGGCCGATCTGGACAGCCCAAAGCGCTGGCATAAACTCGTCTGGGTCACCCTGCCGCTGATCACCCCGATGGTGCTGTTCAATCTGGTGATCGGGATCATCTATTCATTTCAGGTGTTTACACAGGCGATCGTCATCGGCGGCACGACTGGCACACCGGCTGAAGCGACGCTTATGTATATGGTCGTCCTCTACCGGGCGGCGTTTCGCTACTTCAACATGGGCCTCGCGGCGGCGATGGCCACGGTCTTGTTCGTGGTCGTGTTGATCCTGACCCTGCTGATCTTCCAGACCGCACGATCCTGGGTGCATTACGAAGGGGGCGAACGATGAGCGGACAGCGTAAGCCAAAGATCGGCACGCGCTTTGGGATGCTGGCCTATCACGCGCTGATGCTGGCGATTTCGGCCGTGTTCCTGCTGCCGTTCTACTGGATGACGATTTCCGCCTTCAAGACAAACGCCGAGATCTTCTCGGATCCGGTCACATGGCTGCCAGATCCGATCCGCTGGGAAAACATCGCCTCGCTTCTGACGCGCGATGATTTTCCATTCGTCCAGCAGTTCGTGAATTCGGTCTTCTACGCGGGATCAGTGGCAATACTGGTTTGCCTGTCCTGCTCGCTTGCCGCCTATTCCTTCGGCTGCCTCCGCTGGCGGGGGCGCAATCTGGTCTTTGCCCTGACGGTCTGCGCGCTTCTGATGCCCACCATTGTCACCTTCCTGCCAGTCTATCTGGCTTGGTCCAAGCTCGGCCTGACCGGAACCTACTGGCCGCTGATCACACCCTTCCTGTTCGGGGATGCCTTCTTCATCTTCATGCTGCGGCAGTTCTTCATGGGGGTCCCGCGCGAGTTGCTGGATGCCGCGCGGCTGGACGGGGCATCGGAATTCCGCATCTGGTGGCAGATCGTGATGCCGCAGGTCCGCACCCCGCTGATCATCGTCGGGCTCTTCGCCACCGTCTACACCTGGAACGAATTCTTCCTGCCGCTGATTTACCTTCAGGACCGTGAGTCCTTTCCCCTGTCGGTGGGCCTGTTCACGTTCCAGTCGCAGCGGGCGGTGGAATGGTCGGTGTCGATGATGGGCGCCTTTCTGACAGCCTTGCCGATGGTCGCGCTGTTCCTGTTCACGCAAAGGCTGTTCCAACGGGGACTAAGCTCGACCGGGTTAAAATAGGAAGGGACGCGGATGGCTGCGGTTAGACTGTCAGGTGTGCGCAAGCTTTACGGCGCGATCGAGGTGATCAAGGGTATAGACCTGACGGTCGAGGCAGGCGAACTTGTGGTCTTCGTCGGCCCTTCGGGCTGCGGAAAATCCACGCTTCTGCGGATGATAGCGGGTCTCGAGGATGTCGATTATGGGCGGGTCGAGATTGCGGGCAAAGACGTGACCGAAGCGCCCCCCGCCCAGCGCGGCGTGGCGATGGTGTTCCAGAACTACGCGCTTTATCCGCATATGACGGCTTATGACAATCTGGCCTACGGACTCCGTCGGGCGGGAATGGCGCGGGATGCGGTGGATCGGCGGGTGCAGGAAACCGCAGCCCTGCTGCAAATAACCGAGCTTCTGCCGCGCAAACCCAAGGCCATGTCCGGCGGCCAGCGCCAGCGCGTCGCGATCGGGCGGGCCATCGTCCGCAAGCCCGAGGTGTTTTTGTTCGACGAACCTTTGTCGAACCTTGACGCGGCCCTGCGGGTCGAGATGCGCAGCCAGATCGCGCGGCTTCATCAGGAACTGTCAGCCACGATGATCTTCGTCACCCATGACCAGGTCGAGGCGATGACGCTTGCCGACCGGATCGTGGTCCTGAACGGCGGACGTGTCGAACAGATCGGCACCCCGCGCGAGGTCTATCACAGCCCCGCCAACCTCTTCGTCGCCGGTTTCATCGGCAGCCCGGCGATGAATCTGCTGCCTGCAATCCTTGGTCCGAACGGGATCGCTCTGGCCTCGGGGCCGGTACTCGGAGGGCCCACGGGAACGGGTGAAGTCGTGACACTCGGTGTGCGCCCTGACCGGGTGACCCTCGCCCCGCCCGAAGGCGCGCATCTCGCTGGCGAGGCAAGGTTGATCGAACATCTGGGTGACGAAACCATCCTTCATGTGCGGCTCGCGGATGGTCGGGCACTGACGATGAAACTGCCCGGCGATGTCACCTTGGCGATCGGGGATCGCGTCCATGCCCGCATCGACATGGTCGGCGCCTGCCTTTTCGACGCGGATGGCCGGGCTCTCCGCATGCCCGCAAGGGCCGCACAGACCTGATGGCACGCAGCACGGCAGGCGACGAGGACTATCCCGTCTGATACAGCCAGACAGATGCGACCTGACTTACGCCCCACAATCCTCCACACTCTGCGGCTGCTCTGATCTCTGGCAAAGGCGACTGGGATGCCGCGCAGCAGGGTCACGAAAGAATGCATCCCTGCTGTCTGGACGGACAGCCAAACCGGGTGCTGTCAGACTAATGCGAACCAGTCTCCGTTCGGCCAACCCAACCCAGGTATCAGGCCGCGAGTAGGTCGCGCCACTCGGCGAGAGGGGCGGCGCGTGACTGCTTGAAGTGGTCGCGGTTTAGGAGGTGGCGCTCCGTCGGAAAGTGGTTGTGGACCGAGGCGTGGACGGACGCGAACTTCTGCAACGTTCGCATCCGCCGGAACCGAAGCATTGCTCGTTCGCGTCGTCGAAACGGCAGGTGCGAGTTCTCAGCCCTATTGTTGAGCCAGCGCCCCATCTCACGGTCAT
>JBDKFE010000142.1:0-3748 GCA_039798885.1 Pseudomonadota bacterium
TTGCCTGAGCATGCGGTGCCTCAGCCGTCGATGCGGATGCGGGCGTTGGTGGGGTCGAAGGGGCTGTCTTCGGTGACCACGGCGTCCCATTCCTGGCGCAGCATCTTGACCTTGAGCTTCGTGCCCGGCGTGGCGAGGTCGGGGCGGACGTAGCCCATGCCGATCTGTTTGCCGAAGGCGACCGACCAGCCGCCCGAGGTGAGGCGGCCCACCTTTTCGCCGTTCAGGAGCAGGGCTTCCTTGCCCCACGGGTCGGCATCGGCGGGGCCGTCGATCAGCACGGTGACGCATTTCGACCGGATGCCGGTGTTCAGCATCTTCTGCTTGCCGCGGAAGTCCTTGGACAGGTCCACGAAGCGGTCGAGCGCGGCTTCCAAGGGCGTTGCGTCGCGGCCCAGTTCGTTGCCGAAGGCGCGGTAGGATTTTTCCTGCCGCAGCCAGTTCTGAGCGCGGGCGCCGACGGGTTTCAGCCCATGCTTTTCCCCGACGGACCAGATCAGATCCCAAAGGTAGCGGCCGAATTCGATGGGATAGTGCAGCTCCCAGCCCAACTCGCCCGTATAGGCCACGCGGACGGCGCGGACGGGGCACATGCCCAGTTCGATGTCGCGATACGAAAGCCACGGGAAGCGCTTGTTGCCAAGCACCGTGTCGGGGTTGGCGTCCTTGACGATGTCCTTGAGCAGGGCGCGGGCGTTGGGGCCTGCCAGCGCATAGACGCCCCATTGGGTGGTGATGTCGTGGATGTCGATCCAGCCGCCGCCCTGCGCCATCCAATCCTCGGCCGATTTGATCAGGAAGTCGGCGTCATAGGCCGTCCATGCCCCGGCGGAGATGAGGTAGTATTCGTTCTCTTTCAGGCGGACGATGGTGTATTCGGTGCGGGTCGTGCCGTGGTCGGTCAGCGCATAGGTCAGGTTGATGCGGCCCACATTCGGCAGCTTGTTGCAGGTGAAGTGGTCGAGGAAGGCGGTGGCGCCCGGCCCGCGCACGAGGTGCTTGGTGAAGGCGGCGGCGTCGATGATGCCCACGCTGTTGCGGATCGCTTGCGCCTCTTCCACGGCATGGGGCCACCATGTGCCGCGCCGGAAGGAGCGACCGTCATGGTCGAAGGTTTCGGGGGCGTCTTTGGGGCCGTAGTAGTTGGGGCGTTCCCAGCCGTTCACTTGGCCGAATTGCGCGCCCAACTCTTTCTGGCGGTCATAGGCCGGGGCGGTGCGGAGGGGGCGGCAGGCTTCGCGTTCTTCGTCCGGGTGGTGCAGGATGAAGACGTGTTCGTAGCATTCCTCGTTCTTGCGCGCGGCGTATTCGGTGGTCATCCAATTGCCGTAGCGCTTGGGGTCGAGGGAGGCCATGTCGATCTCGGCCTCGCCTTGGGTCATCATCTGGGCGAGGTAGTAGCCCGTGCCGCCCGCGGCGGTGATGCCGAAGGAGAAGCCCTCGGCGATCCACATGTTGCGCAGGCCGGGGACGGGGCCGACCAGCGGGTTGCCGTCGGGGGTGTAGCAGATGGGGCCGTTGTAATCGTCCTTGAGGCCCACGGTTTCCGAGGACGGAATGCGGTGGATCATGGACATGTATTCCGTTTCGATCCGTTCCAGATCGAGCGGGAAGAGGTCGGCGCGGAACGACTCTGGCACGTCATAGAGGAAGCGGGCGGGGGCGTTCCGTTCGTAGGGGCCGAGGATCCAGCCGCCGCGTTCTTCGCGGACGTACCATTTGGCGTCGGCGTCGCGCAGGACGGGGTGCTGCGGGTTGGTCTTGCGCCATTCCACCAGCGCCGGGTCGGGTTCGGTGACGATATACTGGTGTTCGACCGGGATCGCGGGGATCTTGATGCCCAGCAGGCGCGCGGTGCGCTGGGCGTGGTTGCCCGTGGCGGTGACGACATGTTCGGCGTGGATGTCGTAGGTTTCTTCGGTCGGCAGAAGGTTGCCGCCCTTGTCCTCCATCCGCGTGACGGAGACGATCCATTCCGATCCGGTCCAGCGGTAACCGTTCACCTGAATCTTGCGTTCGATGGTGGCGCCCAGTTGCCGCGCGCCCTTGGCCATGGCCTGCGTCACGTCGGCGGGGTTAATGTAGCCGTCCTGCGGATGGTAGAGCGCGCCGACGAGGTCTTCGGTGCGGACGAGCGGCCAGCGGTCCTTGATCTCTTTCGGGGTGAGGAATTCGTGATAGACGCCTGCGGTTTCGGCGACCGAGGAATAGAGCATGTATTCGTCCATGCGTTCCTGCCGCTGCGCCATGCGAAGGTTGCCCACGACATAGAAGCCGGGGTTGAGGCCGGTTTCCGCCTCTAGCCCCTTGTAGAAGTCGACCGAGTATTTGTGGATGTGGGTCGTCGCGTAGGACATGTTGAAGAGCGGCAGAAGCCCCGCCGCGTGCCATGTGGAGCCTGCGGTGAGTTCGTCGCGTTCCACCAGCATCGTGTCCCATCCCGCCTTGGCGAGGTGATAGGCGATGCCGTTGCCGACGGCACCACCGCCGACGACGAGGGCTTTGACATGGGTCTTCATGGGGGCGACTCCCGCGGATGGATGTTTTGTTCCCTATCTGCCCGAACATGCGGGGAACGGGCAAGGCGACGCGACCCTTGGGAGACGAAAACGACATAAGGGGTCAGCCGTGACGTTTTCCGACCTTGGGCGGGATCAGTGGGCGAAGGGAGAGCAGGTCTTGCGCCCGCCTTCCTGTCGGCACATGCCGATGCCAACCCTTGGCGCCACCTTGGAGCCATGGACGGTTTGGTTGAGGGTGGCGAGGTATTTGGTCGATTTCGCGCCGCCCGGGGTCCTTTCGATATCACCAAGCGTGTCGGGCATGCGGCTGAGGCTGTAGTCGGATTGCGCGCGGGCGGAGTGGACCGTCGCCATGAGCCGCGTGCCAAGGTGTTCGGCATAGGCTGCGGCGGTCAGGCCCGGCGCGGCGCGCTGTTCGCGGTCGAAGTCGAAGGCGACCATGGCCGTGGACACGATGAGCAGGACTGTGGCTGCGTAGAGGAAGCGGAACATTTGATTACCATTTACCGGGACCTTCAGGCTTTTCCCTGCCTGCGGAATGGGCCGGAAATGTGGAGGGAAGCGGGCGGTGGTGGCGCGGAAGGGGGGGCCGGGGTGGCCAGTTGGCCCCCCCCTGCCCCCCTGTGCCTTGTGGGATGGGGGTGGGCGCTGGGCTGACCCCCGGGGGCTTCACCCCCGGACCCCGAGGGTATTTGGGCCGAGATGAAGGGGCCGGGTCAGGCTTTGCGCATCCGGCCGAAGAGGGCGGAGAGCGTGAACAGGGCGGCGGCGGCGGCGATGATGGAGGGGCCAGCGGGCGTGTCCTGCCAGAGCGAGAGTTGCAGGCCCGCCAGCGCCGAGGCCGCCCCGATGGCCGTGGCGGTGACAGCCATGGATTCGGGCGTGCGCGACAGGGCGCGGGCGGCGGCGGCGGGGATGATCAGCATGGCGGCGATGAGGAGGGCGCCCACGACCTTGATCGCGACGGCGACGACGATGGCCAGCGCGAGGGTGAGGATCAGGCGTTCGCGGGCAGGGTTGAGCCCGGAGGCATGGGCGAGGTCTTCGTTCAGGGTCGCGGTGAGCAGCGCCTGCCAGCGCCATGCGAGCAGCGCGAGGACGAGGGCCGCGCCGCCCCAGATGAAGGCAAGGTCCGCGCGCGACACGGCGAGGATGTCGCCGAAGAGCCATGCGGAGAGGTCGGTTCTGGCACCGGGGACGAAGGCCACGGCGACGAGGCCGAAGGC
>JBDKFE010000143.1:0-3959 GCA_039798885.1 Pseudomonadota bacterium
GCCCCCCGGGCGGCGGGGGCGCAAGCGCCCCCACCGGGGCGGGGCCGTCCCGTGCCCCAAGCGTCCGGGGAAATCTGAACGCCCCTTGCGGCTTCGTTGCCTCAGCCGCAATCGGACCGGCGAAAAGGTCCACTGGACCTTTTCGCGTCGGTCCTCTGATCGGGCGATGCGGGGTCTTGTTGCGCTTTACCTTCGCCCTTTGCTTTGTTTTGCCTTTTCATGCCGGAAAGACTGTTCCCCCCTGCGACAAAGCTGCATCGCGGATGACGGTTTGATGCAGGTCAAGGAAGCGGGGGCCGGGGCGGAGGATACCGGGGCAATGCCTCGAATCCCGTGGAGCCTTTGGTGACAAGCCCCGATACCGAACCGCAAAGCCTTTATGCCGCGCGGGAGCCGATCTTTCCGCGCCGCGTGAAGGGCGCTTTCCGCACGATGAAGTGGTGGATCATGGCGGTGACGCTGGGGATCTATTACCTCACGCCGTGGATCCGCTGGGACCGGGGGCCGAACCTGCCGGATCAGGCGGTGCTGGTGGATATGGCGAACCGGCGCTTCTTTTTCTTCATGATCGAGATTTGGCCGCATGAATTCTATTTCGTGGCCGGTCTTTTGATCATGGCAGGGCTGGGGCTGTTCCTGTTCACCTCGGCCGCCGGGCGGGTGTGGTGCGGCTATGCCTGTCCGCAGACGGTGTGGACGGACCTGTACATCCTTGTGGAACGCTGGGTGGAGGGGGACCGCAACGCGCGCATCCGGCTACATCGGCAGAAATGGGATGGCGAGAAGGTCAGGAAGCGCGCGGCGAAATGGGCGATCTGGTTCCTGATCGGGCTGGCGACGGGGGGGGCGTGGATCTTCTATTTCACCGATGCGCCGACGCTGGCGGTCGATCTGGTGACCGGGAATGCCCATCCCATCGCCTATACGACGATGGTGATCCTGACGGCGACGACCTTTGCCTTTGGCGGCTTCGCGCGGGAACAGATTTGCATCTATGCCTGCCCTTGGCCGCGCATTCAGGCGGCGATGATGGACGAGGACACGATCACGATTGCCTATCGCGATTGGCGGGGCGAGCCGCGCGGCAAGCAGGATGTGCCGGGGCATGGCGATTGCATCGACTGCCGGGCTTGCGTGAATGTCTGCCCGATGGGGATCGATATCCGCGACGGGCAGCAACTTGCCTGCATCACCTGCGGGCTGTGCATCGATGCCTGTGACGACATCATGGACAAGATCGGCAAGCCGCGCGGGTTGATCGGCTATCTGGCCCTGACCGACGAGGTGCGCGAACGCGCGGGGCAGGCCCCCAAGAGCGTTTGGGCGCATGTCTTTCGGCTGCGGACGATCATCTACACCGTCTTGTGGGCGGGGGTGGGCATCGCGCTGGTGGTGGCGCTGTTTCTGCGGTCGGATATCGACGTGAACGTGACGCCGGTGCGGAACCCGACCTTTGTCACCCTGTCGGATGGGACGATCCGCAACACCTATGATCTGCGGTTGCGGAACAAGACGGGGGAGGATTCGCTGTTTTCCATCGCCGTCACGGCGGAGGAGCCTTTGGTGCTGCGGCTGGAGGGGACGGAGGACGCGGTTGTGCGCGTGCCCGCGAACGAGACCTTGCAGCAGCGGGTCTATCTGGAGGCGGCACCGGGGTCGGAGGCCGCGACCGAGGATCGGACGGCGTTGCGGATATGGGTGGCGGATACCGGGTCCACGGACCGGGTCTATCACGACACGGTGTTCAACGGGAAAGACGAGGATTGAGATGGGCGAACTGACGGGGCGGCATGTTCTGGCGATCACGGTCGGGGCGTTTTCGGTCATCATCGGGGTGAATCTGGTGCTGGCGGTGCAGGCCGTGCGGACCTTTCCGGGGCTGGAGGTGGCGAATGGCTACATCGCCAGTCAGACCTTCGATGCCGATCGCAAGGCGCAGGAGGCGCTGGGTTGGACCGTGTCGCCGCAGTACCGGGAGGGTCGGCTGACGCTGGCGGTGACGGATGCCGAGGGGCTGCCTGCGGCGGTGCGGAGGCTGGATGTGCTGGTCGGGCGGGCGACAGAGGCGAAGGATGACGTGACGCCGGATTTTGCGCGTGTCGCCGGGGTCTGGCAGGCGGATGTGCCGCTGGCGCGGGGCAAGTGGATGCTGAAGGTGGAGGCGGAGGCACCGGATGGGACGAAGTTCCGTCAGCGGCTGGAGTTGTTCGTGCAGGATCAGGTGCAGGGGTAGGTCATGGCGTCTGCGGCACCGCTGTTGAATGAGCATGTGATGGCTTCGGCCTGCCCCGCCTGCATCGCCGCGCCGAGTGCAGAGTCCATCGCGGCGGCGGGGGCGGGGGCGAAGGGGGCGCGGCTGGTGCTGTCGCTGCCCACGGCGCATTGCGCGGCCTGTATTTCGACGGTGGAGCAGGCGGTGCAGGCGGTGCCGGGGGTGCGGAGCGCGCGGGTGAACCTGACGCTGCGGCGGGTGTCGGTGGATGCCGGGCCAGAGGTGACGGCGGAGCGGTTGGTGGGCGTGCTGGCGGGCGTGGGCTATGAGGCGCATGAGCTGGACCCCGGACTTCTGAGCGCGACGGAGACGGACCGTCAGGGGCGCGATCTGCTGATGCGGCTGGGCGTGGCGTTCTTTTCGATGATGAACGTGATGCTCTTGTCGGTTGCCGTCTGGTCGGGGGCCGAGGATGCGACGCGCGATCTGTTCCACTGGATTTCGGCGGCGATTGCGCTGCCCACGGTGATCTTTGCGGGGCAGCCCTTCTTTCGCAGCGCATGGGCCAGTCTGCGGGTCGGGCGGTTGGGGATGGATGTGCCGATTTCGCTGGCGCTGATCCTTGCGTCGTCGATTTCGCTGTTCGAGACGTGGAAGGGTGGGCATCACGCCTATTTCGACGCGGCGGTGATGCTGTCGTTCTTTCTGCTGGCGGGGCGGTATCTGGACCATCGGACGCGGGCGGTGGCGCGGTCGGCGGCGGAGGAGTTGGCGGCGCTGGAAGTGCCGCGCGCGGTGGTGCTGCGCGGCGGGGTTGAGGGGGTGGTGCCGATTTCCGAGGTGGTGGTGGGTGATCTGGTGCGGGTGCGCCCCGGTGGGCGGATGCCGGTGGATGGGGTCGTGGTGGAGGGGCAGTCCGAGGTGGATCGGTCGCTGCTGACGGGGGAAAGCCTGCCGGTATTTGCCGGGGTGGATACGGTGGTTTCGGCGGGGGAGGTGAACCTGACGGGGCCGTTGTTGCTGCGGGTGACGGCGGCGGGGCGGGAGTCTTCGCTGCATCGGATGGCCGATCTGGTGGCGGTCGCGGAAAGTGCGAAGACGCGCTACACGTCCTTGGCAGAGCGGGCGGCGCGGCTTTATTCGCCGCTGGTGCATCTGCTGTCCTTTAGCGCCTTTGGGTTCTGGATGTGGAAGACCGGGGGGGATTTGCGCTTTGCCGTGAATATCTCGGCGGCGGTGCTGATCATTACTTGTCCCTGTGCGCTGGGGCTGGCTGTGCCTGCGGTGGTGACGGCGGCGTCGGGCAAGCTGTTCCGCAAGGGGCTGCTGATCAAGCATGGCACGGCGCTGGAGCGGTTGGCAGAGGTGGATACGGTCGTGTTCGACAAGACCGGGACGCTGACCATGGGGGCGCCGGAGGTGACCAATCTGGGCAGCCATCCGCGCGCGGCGGTGGAGGTGGCGGTGGCGCTGGCGGCGGCGTCGTCGCATCCCTTGGCGCAGGCTTTGGTGGCGGGGGCGCGGGCGGCGGGGATTGCTGCGACACGGGTGGAGGCGCTGCGCGAAGTGCCGGGCCACGGCGTCGAGGGGGTCTGGAAGGGCCAACGGGTGCGGCTGGGTCGGGCGGAGTGGTGCGGGGGTGAGGCGCTGGATGTGACGGCGACCTATCTGTGCGTCGGAGGGGGCGCAGCTGGCGAGGCGGTGCGGGCCTTCACCTTTGCCGACAGTCTGCGGCCCGGCGCGGCGG